>CAZXCR010000048.1:0-8893 GCA_964639315.1 uncultured Treponema sp.
TGTGAGCTGTGCCAATATTTGTAACAAGCGCATATTTTGCCTTAAGAACTTTAGAAATTTCAGCAATTTCGTTTTTACGGTTCATTCCCATTTCAAAAAGACCAAGTTCATCACCTTTTCGAATATTAAAAACGCTTAACGGAAGACCAGTTTCGCTATTGAAATTGCCCTTGTTGCACACAACCTTGTATTTTTGAGAAAGCAAAGAATAAAGCATTTCCTTACTGGTAGTTTTTCCGCTTGAACCAGTAACGGCAAGTTTTATAAGTTCAGGAAATTTTGATACATATTTTTCAGCAATATTTTGAAGGGCTGTAAGCGTATTTTCCACAACAATGTATTTTACCTGCTCATTTTTGCGCCAGCAATCAACAAAAAATTCCGAATCTTTTTCGTACGCTTCTCTTGAAATAAAAACGCAACTGGCACCCTTTTCTACCGCCTGAGGAATATATTTGTGTCCGTCCTGAAATTCTCCAATCAGTGGAACAAAAAAAGTGTCTTTTTTTACATTTCTACTGTCAGTTTCAACACTTGAAAAAGAAAATGAACCGAGCCCTAAAACTAAAATTCCTTCGCTTGCTTCAAGAGTTTCTTCTTCAGAAAGTAACGTAAATTCATTCATAAAAACACTTCCCCAAAATCCCACAAATTTTTACTACAAGGTCAAAAATTCAAATTTTGTAATAAATCATCTAAGCGCCGCTTGAGCCTGTTACCAATAGAATTTTTGATTAAGAAAAAAACTACCAGTAACAAAAGTCGCGCAAGTTACTAATAAAATTTTCTGTTCAACAAAAAATTCTCTTCTTAACAAAAAAAATCTAGCAGTCAAAGGCTGCGATGAATCTTACAATAAACCCGAAATTTCCCTCACAAATTTTTACTACAAATTTTTATAATCTGCCTGACAAAAATGATTTTTTAATCAGACCTTTTTAATCAGTTTTTTTTACAAGTTAAGCGCCAGTCACACTAAATTTTATTCCGGCAGTTTAACTCTAACAATTTCCTCACTTTCAGCTTCCTTCATATTAAGTTCGCCTCCCGCAAGTGATTCAATTCTGCTGGAACTCGAAAGCAAACTTATGTCAGTTATAAGTTTTTTATTTTGCTCCACAAGCCTCATCTGCTTTTCTTCAAGTTCCTGAACAGTATCTTCAAGTTCCTTATATTTTCTGGACTGAAATGCATTCAAAATCAAAAGTCCGGGAATTGAAACCGCAACAAAGCAAATTAAAACTCCCTTAAAAAAAACTTTTACACTGTGCTTGTCAATTTTTTTCATTTTGACCTTCCGCTAAAGAGCCTTGCTAAAAAGTTTCCGCTAAAGAGCTTCCACTCCGTAAAGCCGCCGACTGTCTGCGTCCCGAATTTTTCTTACAACCCTAAGTTTTGCACTTCTCGAAGGAGAATTTTCTTTTACTTCAGCTTCCGAAGGTTCCACAGGTTTTCTAGTAAGAATTTCAGCGCACGGACTTCCGCCGCATTCACAAACCGCAACTTCAGGCGGACACACGCATTCCTTTCCCAAATTTCTAAAATAATTTTTTACAATTCTGTCCTCGAGCGAATGAAAAGTAATCACTCCCATTTTTCCGCCCACTTCAAGAACATTAAATGCACTGTGAATCGCTTCAGGAAGTCTCTTCAGTTCACTGTTCACGTAAATCCGCAAAGCCTGAAAAGTTCTTGTAGCCGGATGAATGTTTCCGTAGCGGTACTTTGAAGGAACTGCGTTAAAAATAATTTCAGCAAGTTCTTTTGTTGACTTTATTCTCGAAACAGCACGTTCCCTACAAATAGCGGCAGCAATTCTCCGCGAATATTTTTCATCAGAATACAAATAAATCATATTCGCAAGCTGTTCTTCGCCCATAGAATTCACCACATCTTCCGCACTTTCCCCCGCATTCGGATTCAAGCGCATATCAAGTTCTTCATCATGCCTAAAAGAAAAGCCTCTTCCGCTTCTTTCGTAATGAAAAACGCTAATTCCCAAATCAAACAAAATCAAATTTGGCCGTGGCAAATCCGCTGGGTAAGACGCATAAAATTTATTAAACCAGTCGTTCACAAATTTCATGCGCCCCTGTTCAAAAAATGGAGCAAGACGTTCGCGTGCACGTTTTTGTATCACAGCATCCGCGTCAACGCCAAGCACAGTCAGAGAAGGATATTTTTTAAGAAAGTTATAAGAATGTCCGCCTTCACCCAAAGTTGAATCTATCATAAATGCGTTCTGTTCGTATTTTTCACCAATTGGCGACAAGTACGAAAGGCATTCATTTAGCAAAACCGGTGTATGGATAATCTCCATTTCCTCATCTCCTGCCCTGTTTCCATAAAATATGTAAAGGGAGCCCGGCAAAATAATTTTCTACCAGACGCCACTAAACAGCCAGTTTCTTTTCTGTGCAAAACTTCCGCAAAATCCAGCAAAAAACAAAACGGACTTCTCACAGAACAAAAAAAATCTGTCTGCAAACAGCAAAATTAAAAATTTACAAAAGAATATCGCCCATAGTTTCAGCAGCCTGCTGAAAAGAGCTTTCAGTTTTATCAAGATATTCGCGGTAAGAAGCCGAATCCCACAATTCCATATATTTATTAATTCCCAGAATTGTGCATTCACCTTTTAAGCCCGCGTACTCTCGCAAACTTTGAGGAATAGAAAGGCGACCAGAACGGTCAAATTCGATATTCTGCGCCGGAGCAATAAATCTGCGCAAAACAAGACGTTTTTGATCATTAAAAAGCGAAGCCGAGCCCATAATTCTTTCATTAAGAGCCGCCCACTCTTCAACCGTAAAAAGCATCAGACAGCGATCAAGTCCCTGCGTAACCATAAGAGAATCCTGCTGCAAAACAGAGCGCAACTTTGCCGGAAACAAAATTCGACCCTTTTCGTCCAGCGTATTGCGATACTCTCCGATTAGCATTTCCATGCCACTATCCACCACTTTTCCCCACTATTTCCCACTTATCTAGTATTTTAATGCCAAATTTTATAAAGTCAATGCGAAATATTGCCGATAATCGAGTTTTATAAGAAAATTTTAAGAAAAATAGCGGTGTTTTTTTTTCGGTACACAAGATATAGCGTTTTAAATTTGGGCGGCTTTTTGCGCTGCAAAAACCAGGCTTTCGCGTTATAAAAATTTTGCCTTACGTCAAAATTTTTTCCGTCCAGCCGCTTCGCGTCCGTCCCGCTTACGCGGCTTCAATCCTTGCCGCATAGTTTTCTTACAAAAAGAATCAGTGTAAAATAAAAAAGATGATAAACACTTACAACGAAAGTTCCCTTCACAAAACTTTAAAATCTTTTTATTCACTAAAAAACGAAGGCTCAAAAACCGAAGTCCCACAAGGTCCCTTCATTGTTGACATAAAATGCAAAGATGAAAGCATAATTGAAATTCAAACCGCAAATTTAAGTAAATTAAAAGAAAAGTGCCTTTATTTTTTAAAGCAGAACACAAAAGTAACAATTGTTTTTCCGCTTGCAGTTTCAAAAACTATTTGCACAAAAAATCCAGAAACCGGCAGAATTTCAAAAAGAAAAAGTCCTGTTCACAAAAGCGTTTATTCTATCTTCCGGGAACTCACAGGACTTTACCAAATTCTTCTTAACAAAAATTTTTATCTTGAAATACTTCCGTCTCAAATCATCGAAGTGCGGGAAAAAACTCAAATCCCGGTTCAGTCAAAAAACAATATGCGCCGCCACAAAAGAGACTGGCTTAAAACAGACAAAATTCTTGAATCTTTAGAAAAAGAAATTGTTCTGCACGGAAAATCTTCTTATAAAAAACTGATTCCCGTAAAAAAAGGTCAAACTTTTACCGCTTCAGCTTTGCTTTTGGAAATAAAAAACACAAATCCTCACACAACAATGCAGGAAATTCGATTTTTTTTGTGGGTTTATAAAAAACTGAATTTAATTAAAGAGGAAGGAAAAATCGGAAATTCAAAACTTTACGTTCTGATGTAAAAAATGTAAAAAAAATTAAAAAATACGCAAAAAAAAAGCCCCGCAGCAAAATAAACTGCAAGGCTTCTTACAAAACAATCTAAGACTACCAGTTGTCCATCATATCGTCTTCGTCTCTGTTTTCCATATTGTAAAGGTCTGTAACAGCGCGAAGGTCATCGAGGTACATATAGAAAGTTCCTCTTGCTTCCATTGGATTACAGTCAACTCTGAAGCCTACAATACGAAGTCCAGGTTTATCTCCGTGGTAAACACTCTGCTGAACAATTCCATGTTCTCCGTCTGTTGAAGGAGGAATTGCTGCAGTAATCTTTTTCCAACCAGAAAATTCAAGGGAACCCATCCAAATTTCAAAGTTGTTTCCATTGTAATCCTGAACTAAAAGCCAAAGCTGATGTCCCATATTGCGTCCGCAAGCCCAAACAGAAACTGTTTTTGTAATTCCTTCAATTGGAATTGGGCGAGCTGCTGTAATGTAGAACGAATTAACTCCACGTCTAAAAAATTCAGTCTTAACACCAAGAACTCTAGTATCTTCCTGTTCCTGATTATCAGCGTCATTAAGAGCGTCTTTTGCAAGTGGACTGCCGTCAAAAAGGCGACCAGAAATTACTCCATAATCTGGAGAAATATGAACATTCCAAAATCCCTCGCGCTCAAAGCGGTCAACACTTACTTCTCTTAATGCCTGACGTGCGCTGTCGTTACCAATGTTTGAAGCGTCAGGATCTGTAATGCTTGTGTTTCCAGCTGTATCACCAGACTGTGCATAAACACAAAGTGCAGAAGAAAATACCAATGCTAAAACTATAAAACCGATTTTTTTCATCACTAAACCGCCTTTTTATTATTTACCCTGATCCACAGTCTGAACTGAATCATCAGAACCGGTAGAATCGCCAAAATCAGCGTTTCTTAAATCATATCCATCATAAACATTAGACAATGTGTTTGTTGTGTATTTTAACTGATCAAAATAAATTACATAATCATCTACTGCTTCGTTTGCATCTGAACGAACTCTGAATCCTACAAAGCTAAGATCCTTGCGTCCTGAACGGAGTTTTGAATGCTGCTTGATGTAGCCAGGAACATTGATTACAACATTTCTCCAGCCTTCAAAGTCAAGTTTTCCAGCCTTAAGCACGTGAACTCTACCGTCTGCATCGCGGACAAAAAGTTCAAGATTGTAGCTGTAGTTTGCACCCCAAACCCAAAAATCAATCTGTGTAACAGTTCCTACAAAAGTTGGCTCGTAACGCTCTGATCCCTTAACCGGATAAACTTCAAACCAGTTGTCACCCTTGCGGTCAAAAGCAGTCTTTACACCAAGAACCATTGCTGTAGGATCGCTGTCCTTATGGTAAGGGCGAAGAGAATTAGGAATTCCCTCAAATTTTTTTATAATTGGGTATCCGTCAGCAACAAAACGACTGGCCTGCACATCCCAATCCCAATCTGCATCAGTATCGAAATTATCGATAACGATTGTTTCTACGGCCTTTGCACTTGGCTGGGCAACTGCCGGGAGGCAGAAGGCGAATGCAAGAATAAGGCTACCTAAAATAACAATGCCCTTTTTCATTCAAAATCTCCTTGAATTAAGCTTCCGCGGCATTTTTTTATGCGGAAACCACCATATTTACGTATCGGCACATTTTTAAATAAACTTAATTTTTTTCTGTGCCAAAAATGCAATCTTTAAAAAGAATTTTTAAAGATTACCAAAGTTCTTTTCATTATATTTTCCAATTATTGCTTTGTCAAATAAAGGAAAGATTTTTCATAGATTTTTTTTTGCTAAGAAGAGAATTTTTAGTAAGCAAGAAATTTTCTCAGTATCTAGTAGTTTCGACGGGCTCAACCACCGGGGCTTTTTTTAGCACGCTTAGCAAAAAAATACTGACTGTAAAACACGAGACAGCGGCAGGATGCGGAGCGGCGCGTAGCGCGTGTTTTTGCGCTAGCAAAAATACCGGCCGTAAGGCAAGCGCGTAGCAGCCGTTATCCAGTGGAACTTCGCCCAGAAAAAACAAAAAAATTTGTGAAAAATGACTTGTCTTGAATTTTTGAGGTAAATATTTTATCTTTTGGAAGATATCTATGAAATGGATTCCAGCGGATTTTCTGTTTGGATTAAACGTTTGTAGATTCGGGAGTAAATATGTTCAGTTACAAAGAGATTGGTCTCGTAAACACAAAAAAAATGTTTGAAGCTGCAATGAAAGGTCAGTTTGCAATTCCTGCTTACAACTTCAACAACATGGAACAGATGCAGGCTATTATTCAGGCTTGTGTAGAAACAAAGTCGCCTGTAATTCTTCAGGTTTCTAAGGGAGCACGTGCTTATGCAGATAAATACATTCTGCGCAATATGGCTCGCGGTGCTGTTGAATATGCACACGAACTTGGCTGCGATATTCCTATTGCCCTTCACTTGGATCACGGTCCAAACTTTGAAGTTGCAAAGGACTGTATTGACAATGGTTTTTCTTCTGTAATGATTGACGGTTCTGCCCTTCCTTACGATGAAAACGTTGCCCTTACAAAAAAAGTTGTTGAATATGCACATGCTCATGATGTTACAGTAGAAGCTGAACTTGGCGTTTTGGGCGGCGTTGAAGACGATGTTGCTGCTGAAGAATCAAAGTACACAAAACCAGAAGAAGTTATTGACTTTACTTCAAAGACTGGTTGTGATTCTCTTGCAATTTCAATTGGTACTTCACACGGTAGATGTAAATTTACACCAGAACAGTGTACTCGCCGCGAAGATGGTACTTTAGTTCCTCCTCCACTCGCATTTAATGTTCTTGAAGCTATTGAAAAGCAGCTTCCTGGATTCCCAATTGTATTGCACGGTTCTTCTTCTGTTCCTCAGCAGTACGTTAAGGAAATTGAAAAATACGGTGGAAAAATTCCTAACTCTGTTGGTATTCCAGAAGAACAGCTTCGCCAGGCTGCAAAATCTGCAGTTTGCAAAATCAATGTTGATTCAGACGGACGCCTTGCAATGACAGCTGCAATTCGCCGCATTTTTGCTGAACAGCCTGATGTATTTGATCCACGTCTTTACTTAGGTCCTGCACGCGAAGAACTCAAAAAGATGTATATGGACAAAAATATCCACGTATTTGGTTCTGCAGGTCACGCTGACGACTGCAAATAAGCAAAATTTTTGCATTTTACTGCATAATTTTCTGTAAAAGGAGATTATGTTGGGAATCCGCATTCTGGTTTTAGGGTGCGGATTTTTTTTTGGGCGGGGATTTGGTTGTTGAGTGATGGGGATTTTGCTGGTAACTGATCGATTTGTTGTTAAGTGGGAAGTTTGTTAGTTACGGGCGATTTTTTTTGTTAACTGATAGAGTTGTTGTTAACTGGGAATTTTGGTGGTAACTGGCGGGTTTTTTGGTGAGAAAAAAATTCTATTAGCAACACGCGCGGGTTTTGTTAACTGGGAATTTTTTTTAACTGAAAATTCTGTCAGTAACACGCGGGATTTTGGTTAACTGAAAATTTTGCTGGTAACAGGCGCCGATTGAGCTTGTCAAAATCAAGCAAATTACTTACAAATGGTGGTTTCGACAGGCTCAACCACCGGGTCTTGTTAAGAAATAGATTTTTTCTTAACTGGAAATTTTGTTAGTAACTGGCGGGTTTTTTGTTGCTGAAAATTCTGTTGGTAACCAGCGCGATTTTTTGTTAAGTGGAATTTTTTTTGGTTATAGGCGAGAATTTTTTTTTAACTGAAAATTCTGTCAGTAACACGCGGGATTTTGGTTAACTGAAAATTTTGCTGGTAACAGGCGCCGATTGAGCTTGTCAAAATCAAGCAAATTACTTACAAATGGTGGTTTCGACAGGCTCAACCACCGGGTCTTGTTAAGAAATAGATTTTTTCTTAACTGGAAATTTTGGTGGTAACTGGCGGGGTTTTTGTTGCTGAAAATTCTGTTGGTAACAGGCGCCGATTTTTTTACCACTTCCTAAATCTGCGGGAAAATGATAAAATTTCGCTATGTTTGCATTTTTATTTTTAGCAATTCCTGCATTTCTGGTCTTTTACTGCATTACGGACAATCAGTTTGAAAACAAAAAAAGTTTTATTCCGCCAGTTTTATTTGGCTTTTTAACTGGAATTTTTTACGTTGCAATAAAAGAATTTTTTATTTTCAGCACAGAACTTAACACTGCAAATTTTTTTAAAACCGCAGCAAAATTTTTTCTGCACAAAGAATTTATTCCGCTGGCAGTTTGCGCAGTAATTTTCCTGATTTTTTCAAAAGACAATGCGCAGTATAAAATTTCAGCGTTGACTCCGCTTTTTTATTCATTTTACTTAGTTTTTGTTCCCTACGAAGTAATTTCCAGGGGCGAAAAAACTTCCTTTTTCTGCATTGTACTTCTTCCGTTTTTTGCAATTTCTGCAGTTTTGATTTTTACGGAATTTTTGAATCTAAGCTTCAAGTACTTTAAAATCAAAAAAAATGTTCCGGCAGTTCTTTTTATAGTGGCAGCATTAGTTTCAAGCTTTGTTCCGGCAATTGAATATGCGCTCTGGTATTTTAAGATTTCAACTTTCCTTTTAGTTTTTATTGCGATTCTGTTTTTTCTGGCGTCCTTTTTTAGCATAATCTTTTTTAGAAAAGAAAATTTTAAGAAAGAAGAAGAATACCGCCCAGTTTTTATGGATATGTAAAACTGATAAAAATTTTGTTTTTGTTAGGCAACAAGGCGAAGTTTTAGTTGATGCGAGTTTTGCTGATAAGTTGCGGAGTTTTTGTTAAGAAATGGAGTTTTTGTTAAGAAATTGACTTTTTATTAACTGGAAATTTTGTTAGTAGGTCGAATTTCGAGTTTTAATCAGAAATTTACAAAAATATAGCTAGCCAATCC
>CAZXCR010000049.1:0-8870 GCA_964639315.1 uncultured Treponema sp.
TTATAGTACAAAAATTTTATTTCTAGCGGGGGTTTTGTTGTGCGGGAAATTTTGTTGGTAACACGCAGGACTTTTGTTGGACAGAAAATTTTATTGGTAACTGACGGGCGCTGTTTACCACTAGAATTTTTTCTTAACAAAAAAAAATCGTCAGTTAACAAAAAATCCTCGACATCACACACGCAAGAAAAACAAAGGTATGCTTTAAAAAACGAAAAGACCGAAGCTAAACTCTTCGATCTTTTCCATGGAGATATGAATGAGAATTTTCAAAAATTTTTGTAAACTTGAATTTTCTCTAGCCCTTTTACACAGATGTCTGGATGTCCTCTAGCAATTTGCTTAGAACCACCTGTACAAAAGGAAATAAGTAGACTTTAACTTTTGCAAGCCTAAGCCACTCAACCACTAGTTATATTATCGTCAGTGCAGGGCTAAACTTTAAAAATATTGATATTTTTTTCTAAAATTTTTGAGGAGTTTGTTAAGAAATTGATTTTTTGGTAACTGGAAATTTCATTGGTAACTTGCAGATTTTAATTTGCTGCGGTCTTTTTGTTAACTGAAAATTTTATTGTAAGACAGATTCCGAATCAAGTTCGGGATGACGGTCATTTTCGACAGCTTCAAAAACTCGAATTTTGTCCTTGTAAATTTTCGAGCAGTAGATTTGTGGATTTTAAAAGTTCCTCATAAATTATTTTTGAATAGCTAAGCGGATTTTGCTTTTCTTGAGGAAGTTTTTCGTAAAGTGCGTTTAGACGACGTTTTGTTGGAAAAACAAGGGCGGCTGCATCTTTTGCGCTAGAAGTTAAAATTTCCTGGTCAAGTTGCGAAAGTTCTTCATTTATGTTTTTTAATTTTTCCGGATTTTTAAGTGCCGCTGTGCAAAGATTTATTGCTTTTTCTGAATGATTTTTTAGTTTTTTTAAGTTCAGAAGAAATTCTTCGTAAATTTTATCAAATTTTTTTTCGTTTTCAATTTTGATTTTTAAATGTTCCTCTGAAAATTTTTGAGCATTTCTAAAAAAATCTTCTTTTTCACAGAGCACCTCTTTTTCGCAAAGAAGTTCATTCACTTCAAATTTTTTTATTCCCTTAATTTCAAGACTTTCGCTTGTTAAAGTAAAGGTTTGAATTCCTTCAGCAAGCGCCTCTTCAACTGCATTTTCAAACCACCAGGAAAAAAGCGACATTTTTTTATCGCTTAAAAGTGGATTTTTGTTGTAATCATTTTTCCATTCCGGATTCGCGGTTATAAGGCTCGAAACATTTTGATTTTGTACCGTAGAGAATCTTGTGGAAAGTCGATGCGCATTTTCTTCGGCCTGTGCGCCTTTTATGTGGGTCTGGAAATTTGGAAAGCCAATATCCATTCCCGCAATAAAAATTTTTTTAGCGCCACATTTTCTTGCAAAATCCCACGCGGTTGTACTTACGCTGCCGCCCGCTCCAAGCCTTCCCTTATCTTCGAGTTTAGATTCAAAATACTGCGCAATAGGAAACATTGAAGCGCACAAAACTTTTTCTTTACATTCGAATTTAAACACTGAAGGGTAAACTGCACTTTCCGCAATTAAAACTGAAGTTTCACTTTTTAAAAATTCCAGATGAAGATAGCAATAATACTGTGGGTCTGTAATTACAATAAAATCTGGTTCAACTCCGGCTTTTAAAACTGAATGCAACGCTGAATCAACACAAACCAAAACGGCTCTTTTTTTTAGCTCAGCAAGCGACGGCAGAATTTTTGAAAGACTTGGCCCCGAAGCAATAATTATGAACGGAAGATTTTTTGCCAAAGAAAAATATTTATTAACGCCATCAAGTTTTTTTAGGTACGTTAAATTTCTGGAGGAATTTTTCATCCAAAGATACGAAAATTTTTCCAGAGTATTTGTGTTCACCAAATTTTTTTGTTCAGTCTTGAAAAGAAGATTTTGAATTTCCTTTATAAAATTTTCTTGATGCTTTGCTTGATTTTGATTTTTTATGAAACAGATATTTTTGTTTGAAACTAAATCTGAAAGTTTCGAAGTGGATTCGTTAAAATTCTCAGTTGCAGAAGCAAATTTGTAAATAAGATTTGCAGCTTCGTTTGCGCAGTCTCCCAGCAAAAGAATTAAATTCTTGTGGCAAAAAATTTCCTGCCAGTCCAGCGCATTTAAAGCACTAAAAAAATATTCTGTATTGTTTTCAATTAAAATCAGTGTGGAAGAAGAAAATTTTCTGCAAAATTCAAGCGGTCCCCAGCCAAGCCCAAACGAAAAATAAACAGCAGCTTTTTGAGTTTTTTCATTAAAATCTTTTAATGCACTTTGCGCTTCAGCTTGCGGATTGTATTTTGAATGCAGCGGAATTGGCGGCGAAAAAGAAGTGTCGAGGGCGTTTTGAGCGTTGTTTTTTGATTTAAAATATTCAAGGTTTACAGAAATTTCTTTGCTGAATTTTGTGTAAAGCTGAGGAAATCTATTTTTAAATGCCTCAAGATTTTTATTCCAAAACGAGTTCAATTGTTGTGTCTTCCGTTAATTTTGTTCCCGGCAGCGGATTTTGGCTTACAACCCAGCCTTCGCCTTTTATGCAAATTTTTACTTTCTGATTTGACAAAAGTGGAATTAAATCGCGCTTTGGTCTGCCAATAAAATCTGGAACTGTCTCTTCAAGACTGATTGGCTGATTTGTTTTTACAGAAATTCTTCCCGGATGCAGCAGACTTGGAGCTTCGTCCCGCTCAATACCAAGATTATCGATTATTTCATCGGCGGCTTTTGCAATGTAAGGCGCTACAATTCTTCCAGCGTACGTTTCGCCCTTTGCCTTTTCAATTACAATGTAAAGAATTATTTGCGGATTTTCTACCGGAAAAATTGCTATGCAGTTTGAAAGAAAGTCAGTTTCTGAATATCCGCCTTTTACAGGGTCTGCCATTTGTGCAGTTCCAGTTTTTACACCGATTGAAATGTCCCTAAGTGAAGCTCTGGATCCGGTTCCTTTTTGCGCAGTTGTTTTCATACAGCTTAAAATGTAGTCAGCACTTTTTTTTGAAATAACCTGCTTTGTGTACTCCGGGCTGTGCTGATATTTTACATTTCCGTCATAATCAGTAATTTTTTCAATGAACGTTAGTTTTAATCGCGCACCGTCATTTGCAAAAACCGTTGCCGCCTGAACCATTTGCAGTGCATTTACGCTAAGTTCCTGACCAATCGACATTGTAGGTTTACTTCTTCCAGACCAATATTTGTCGTCTTCAGATTTTACAATTCCTCTAGTTTCAGAAGGAAGTTCGACTCCAGTTTTTTCACCAAAGCCAAAGTCTTTTATGTAAGAAAGAAAAGTTTTTGTATCGATTTTTTCGCTCATCTGAGCAATTGCATCGTTGCAGGAATACTGAAGTGCAGTTCTTATGTTAAGCCAGCCGTGATGTTCAAGACAGGTAATTTTTATAAGTTCGCCCAAATTTGTTCTGCGCATAAAAACGCCGTCGCATAAAAAACTGTCATTTTCGGTGATGGAATTTGAATCTAAAAAAGCTGCCGTAGAAAAGATTTTAAAAACGCTTCCAGGTTCATAAGCCATTACACTCGGTCTGTCTAGCTTTTCCAACGAACTTGAATTTGGATAGTCATTTAAATCTGCACTCGGCAAACTGATGTACGATAAAATTTCACCATTTTTTGCATTGCAGGTAATCATCATAAGACTTTCAGCCTGCGTTTCTTCTAAAGCTTCTCTTGCAATTTTTTCCAGATTGAACTGAAGATTTGCATCGATTGTAAGGTAAATATTTTGTCCGTGTAAGGTTTGCGGCGAATTTTCTTCTGGAACAGGCGATAAAATGTCTTGCTGGGAATATTCAATTCCGCTAAGTCCTTTTCCGTCGGTTCCCATAAAACCAATCAACTGACTTGCAAGATTTTTTTCCGGATAAACGCGCCCTGGAATTGTATGAAAGTTGCAGGCGTGCATATAAGGCGATTTTTCCAAAAGTTCATAAACTTCATCGTACTGTGCCTGAGTCAGTTTTCGCTTTAAATATATAAAATCTGAATCTTTGTTTTTTTCAAGGATTTTCTGAATTTCTTCTGAATCCATTTCAATTGGCGAAGAAACCAAATCAGCAAAATTTTTAAAGTTCTTTATGCTTTTTGGGGTAACCCCGAAGTGATAAAAATTTACGTTTACAGCAAGAGGTTTTCCGTTGCGGTCAACAATTGAGCCACGTTCCACAGTTGTTTCGTTTTTTACAATTTTCTTTTGCGGACTTACTGCGAGCTTGAAAAAGTTATAATAAATCCAGCCTAAAAAAACTGCGGTAAATCCTAAAATTATCCAGATTCTGCTGCTTTTAAAAAATCCGTTCATCAAAAACCTTGCTCAAGTTGAAATTTAATTTTTGCAAATCACTTTGCCCAGAATGTTAGCAGTTGGAACAAATCCGTAGTTTCTTGAATCAACTGAATCAAGATAATTATCTCCTACCGCCAGAATTGTTCCCTTTGGCACAGAAAAATTCCCTTTCATGCTGTGATACTGAATCTCTGTTAGCGGAATTATTTTTTTCACAAGTCCGCTTTTATCTTTTATAAGAAGATTATAATCCCTATCAGCTGAATATTCTAGTAAGTCGCCTTCAACTGCCGCACATCTTTTTACAACCAGAGTTCCGCTGTGAACAAAAAGCACAATGTCATTTTCTTTTGGCGATTTCCACTGAAGCAAAGTTTTGTTTTGGAAGGGATTTACAAGTCCGTAAGAAAGTTTGTTTACAAAAATGTACTGTCCGCTGTAGAATTTTTTTTCCATAGAAGTTCCTTCAATTCTGTAAAGATCAAAGACAAAAAGTTTTACAAGAACAGCCAGAAAAACTCCCAGTAAAATACAGATAAAATATTTTGCGGATTTTGACATTTTTTTTTGAAAACTCCAGAAATTGCACTGCAAGGATTATCTGGTAAAAATAACAGACGCCTTGAAAACTAATTCTAATATGTAAAAGTTTTTGTGTCGATAAAAAGAATATGGAATTTATTAACTGTTCATATTCATATTCTTATGCTCCTGAATATAAAAAATCTTATAAGGCTTATTCTAAGGCGCTTAAGGCAAAAAATGAACGCTTTGCTAAAAAGGCTTTGCTTGAAAAAAGAGGCACTTTAAGTTTTCATCAGATTTTTGCAGTTTTTAAGGGAGAACTTTTACTTGCGGCAAAAAATTTTCGCTCGCTAAAAAAATATGCTTATCTTCTTCCAGTTTTTGCTTTTTTTGCGGCAGTTCCATTTCTTACAATAAAAATTGCGTCGAAGTCAGAAAGTTTTGCTAAAAAAGTTGACCTTTCATCAGGATTTTTTTCTGAAAGTGAAGCCGTGGATCTTGCAATGAGTGAATTTGCTTCAGAAAGTTCCTGGTTTGACAGCGAAGGAAATGTTGTTACAGAAAATGGAATTTCTTCTTCTACCAACGAAATTTTTAAAGACAGCATCAAGTACGAAACCTACACTGTTAAAAGTGGCGACACAATCAGTGGCATTAGTGCAAAATTTGGTCTTTCAAACATTTCAACTTTGATTGCGGTAAATGACATAAAAAACGTGCGGGCGCTAAAGTCTGGTACAAAACTGCAAATTCCTTCAATGGACGGACTTTTTCACACGGTAAAATCTGGCGAAAGTCTTGCGTCTCTTTCGGTAAAATATAAAGTTCCTGTAGAAGATTTGCTTGATGTAAATGACTTAGCTTCTGATCTTCTTGTTGTGGGGCAAAAAATTTTTATTCCTGGTGCAAGACTCGATTCAGATTCACTTTTAAAGGCGATGGGCGAAGTTTTTGTTTATCCAATTTCGTCTGGCTGGCATTTTAGTTCAATGTTTGGAAAGCGAAAAGATCCTATTACCGGACTTGATTCGCGGCATACCGGAGTTGATATGGCGGCTCCAAAAGGAACTGCAATCACTGCATCAAAAAGTGGCGTTGTTTCTTACACGGGCTTTTCGAGTATTTTTGGAAATTATGTTATAATAAATCATTCTGACGGATACCAAACTTTGTACGGTCATATGAGCAAAATTACTACGAAAAAAGGCGCAAAGGTTAATCAGGGAACTAAAATTGGACTTGTGGGAAGCACAGGCTATTCAACCGGAAACCACTTGCATTTTACGGTTTATAAAAACGGCAGAATTATTGACCCAATGACGGTTTTAAAAAAATAACTGACGCGTTTTCTTAGGAAGACTTTAAAAATGATTAATAAAAATGATTAAGAGCGGGATTTCTTTTATGCTGAAATTTTTTAAGAATCAAAAGAAAAATTTTATATTGCTTTTTGCAAGTTTTTGTTTTTTTTCGTTTAGTGCTTATGCAAAGGTAAGTTTTGCTGATTTAGCATTAAATGATAACGGAAGTCTTTTGTATTCTGTTCAAAATAAAATTTCTGGAAGTCCTGTTTACAAAACTCTTTACAAAACTGAACTTGGCGAAAATTTTTCTAGCGGAGATGGCAGTATTTTAACCTGCTTTCCAGAGCATCTTGAAATTTTAGACGGTGGAAAAAAACTTCAAATCAGGAACCGCTATGGAACTGCACTTTATTCAGTTGCTGAATCAAAACTCGAGTGGGTTTCTATTGCAAACAAAATTCCTCTTGAATACACGCGCACAGGAATTTATTCAGTAAGTCCAGACGGAAAATGGGCAGTTTATGTAAAGCAAACTGATTTTGCTTGCGGACAAATGATTTTGCAGAATACTCTAACAAGAGACGAAATGGTTCTTGCAGAAAATTCTCCCTTCAGTTATGAGCGCGTTAACGTAAAGTGGTCGCCTTCGAGTGCTTCATTTATTTACGAAAAGAACGGAAACCTTTATTTTACAACTCCGTCGGTGGCGTTTAAAAACATTCAGTTGCCGGAAGAATACAGAAAAATTGGCGAGGGTGGAATAAAAAGCATTGAATGGTGCGATGACGACACTTTGATTTATATTAGAGACGACATTGTCTATAAAATTAACGGCAAGGAACTTTATACTCGCGGACTTTATTCTTCTTTGATTGGAAGTGGAAAAATTCTTGCCAGACTGAATTTTAGTTTTGACAGTTCAGGCGATGTTTTTTTTGTTGATAAAACTGCAAGTCAGATTGTGCTTATTACAAAAGAAAAAACTCTTTCTTACTGCTCAATCGGAAATGCTTCCTACGATTATGTAAAACTTATTTCTTACCTTCCGCTTACTTCAATACGGGGAACTGCTCTTTCTTACAAAATTTTCTGGACTGGAGAAATGAAGCCAGTTCTTTGGATTGATATTTTAAATTACAAGTCTGGAAAAAAAACAAGTTCAGTTTACGAAATTGGCACTTCTTCGCTAAAGCCGCTGCTTGATATAAATGAAAGTCTTGAACCAAAACTTTCCCCAGACAAACGGCGCATTGCATTTACTGCCGGCTCTTCGATTTTTGTTTATGACACAACAACATGGAAACCTGTTTCAAAACTTAGCGGAGAAAAAGTAATTTCTTTTGTGTGGGCATCTAACACCCTGCTTTATGTTGGCGGAGAATATTCTGTGCGAATGTGGAAACTTGATTCTTCTCTGCTTGCATCTTCTGCATTGTATTCAACTCCAAAAGAATCTGGTTCTGGAATTTCTATAGTTTTATTTTTGTCTTCTGCATTTAAAGCATTTTGGGATGGCGAAAAAATAATCTGCGAAAATGGTGGTAACAAAAAATTTTATTTGTACGACACCACTTCCAGAATTTGGCACGAAACTAAAGATTACGAGCAGATAAATCCGCACGAAAAAAATGGTAGCTTCAGAGTCTTTTTGGGAAAGTGCAAAAACCGAAACTTTGAAAACGAAATTTTTGTGCGCTCACTTTCGGGCAAGGTTGTAACTTATCCGTTGCATCCTGAATCTGACACGGAAATTCCTGAAAGCAAAAAAATTGCCCTTGTTGTAGATGCAATGGACGGAGCTGAAGGACTTGATCGCGTTCTTACGGTTTTAAAATCTTTTGGGGTGAATGCAACGTTTTTTATTAACGGAGAATTTATCCGCCGCTATCCTTTAGAAACCATTCAGATTGTTTCGAGCGGATATGAATGTGGCTCAGGTTTTTATTCTGATGCAAATCTTTTGCAAAGCAATTTTATAATCGATGAAAATTTTATTCGAAGCGGACTTGCCCGTAACGAAGATGAATTTTTTGCACTTACGGGAAAAGAACTTTCTCTTTTGTGGCACGCTCCATTTTACGTTTCAAATTCGCAAATAAAAAAAGCTGGAGAGAATGCGGGGTATAGGTATATTGAAGCTTACACAAAGTACAATGACTGGGGAAGCCTCGAAGATACAGAAAACTCTGCTTCAAAAAATTTATATTTAACTTCAACTCAGTTGATTGAAAAACTTGCTGAAAATTTATATGACTCAATGATAATTCCAGTAACTTTAGGAAAGGCAAGTGGCAGCAGAAAAGATTATCTTTATGAAAATTTAGATTTGCTTCTTGCTGCAATTTTTGACAGTGGCGCAGAAGTTGTTGGGCTTAGAGATTTAGAGTAGAAGGGCAAGACTTGAGTGCTTGAGCCTGTTACTGATAGAATTTTTTGTTAAGAAATAGATTTTTTTATTAACTGAAAATTTCATTGGTAACACGCGCCTAGAAAAATGCAAGACGCGGTGGTTGAGCCTGTGCCGCAAGCATAAGCTTGCGACTTTTCCGCGTTTTGCCGCAACCTTACGGTTACGTATGCCCACATTCGTGGGCAACACGAGTTTTCTTGAGAAAACTCGCAGATTTTCTTCTTAAGCAAAAGATTTTTATTGTACAGGAAATTTCACTGGTAACTACGCTGCGCGCC
>CAZXCR010000050.1:0-8788 GCA_964639315.1 uncultured Treponema sp.
CTTTTATTTTCCTACATCTTTTTGTAAATTTTATTTAAACTCGAAATTCAGCCTGTTAATAAAAAATCTATTTCTTAACAAAAAAATCTTGCGAATTTGTGGCTGTTACTGACAAGATTTCCTGTCCCATAAAAATCAATTTCTTAACTAAAAAGGCCGCAAGTCATAAATCAGTGTTTTCCGGTCGAACTGTACAAATATTTAAAGTAATCTAAGTTTGTGCTGTAGTTTGCGTCGAAATTTGGAACAGTTTTTTTGTATGATTCAAGACTTTTCCAGAATTCATAAAATTCAGGGTCTTTACTGTAAGCACTTGCATAAACCGCAGCCGCTTCAGCATCCGCCTTACCTTTTATTTCTTCGCTTTTTCGATAAGCTTCACTTTCGATTGTGCGCTTTTCATTTTCAAGTTTTCCAAGCCATTCAGATTTTTTACCTTCGCCTAAAGAACGATAAGCCTGAGCAACCTGATTTCGCTCCTTAATCATTCTGTTGTAAACACTTTCTGTAAGTTCGTCAGAATATTTTATTTGTCGCGGAACAATATCAATCAGTTCAATTCCGTACTCGCTAACCATTTTTCTGGCTTCTTCTGCCATTTCTTCACACAGGGCGTCTCTTCCCTTTACAACACTTTCGTTGCTTGTGTTCACATTTAAAAGTTCTTCAAGTTCAGCGCTGTCTTCGCCTTCAACTCCAGTCATCTGATTTTCTGAAGCAATCCGCTCGTTTATAATGTTGCTTGAGCGTACAATTTCGCTTAAACGGTTTCTTGTAATTATAGTGCGGGTTGAAGAATCGATTATGTCGCTAAGTTTATTGTAAGCTGCATCCAGAGTTTTTAATGACTGATAAAAAAGTGACGGATTTGTAATTCTCCAGCGGCTCGTTGTGTCTACAATAATAAACTGATTTTCTTTTGTAGGAATGCGGGCATCGTCTCCGTCAAGCGAAAGAATTTTTGAAGGATAAGTTGTTACGGTGTCAATAAATGGAATTTTCATATAAAGACCGGCAGAAGTCCTGCTTTTTACAATCTGACCAAATCTAATTACAACTGCCTGGTTTCCTTCGTTAATTACGTAAAAAGGTCCGGCAGCAAAAAATAAAATCAGCGCAAAAATCACAATTCCCAAAATAAAATATTTTTTTACAGATTTTTTCATATTTTCCTCAATTAATTTTCTGCTAAGTTACTGACTTAAAAATTTGTCATTTTAGAGATGACCTTTAGTCAGTTTTTTTTTAGTTTTTTCCGCCCAGATTTTTAAACGGAATTAAATTGTTAAGTTCACCATCTATTAAAACAGATTTATTTTCATTTTCTTTTGTAAAGATTTCTTCCATTGCTTCAAGATAAAGGCGTTCCCGAGTAACTGCCGGTGACTTTCTATATTCGCTGTAAACTGCATTAAAGCGCGCAACATCACCCTTTGCCTTATTTACACGCTCAGCTGCATAACCTTCGGCAACTTGAACTTCTCTTTCTGCTTCGCCTTTTGCCTTTGGAATTTCAGAATTGTAACTTTCCTTGCCTTCGTTAATAAAACGGTTCATATCCTGAATTGCCTTGTTTACATCTTCAAATGCGTCCTGAACTCCGGCTGGTGGAACAATGTTCTGGAGCTTTACTGTAATCACATTTATTCCCAAATCTAAATTCTTAAACTGAGAATTCATCATTTCTACGGCAAGATTTTCTATGTTGCTTCGTTCACTTCCCATAACGTCGAGGATTGCCCGGTCGCCTACAAGAGTATTAATTACGCTGCGGCTAATGTCGCGGATTGTTTGCTGCCTTTCTTCCACAGTAAAAAGCCATGCCCGCGGATCTACAATTCTGTACTGAATAATCCATTCTACATCAACAATATTTAAATCGCCTGTAAGCATTGTGCTTTCTCTTGTAATATTATTCTGATACTGATTTGAAACTCCGGATTTTGTTGTTTTAAATCCGAACTGCTCCGTAAGAACAACTTTGTTGCCGCTCACAATGTATTTTTTATCAATTCCAAAAGGCAGTTTTGCGTGAAGCCCCGGTCCCAAAGTTGAATAATACTTTCCAAAGCGCGTAATAACTGCCTGTTCCGCCTGGTCAACCACAAAAACGCTCGAAAATGCTGCAATCAGTGCAAAAAGCGCAACTAAAATCAAAATGAGCGTAGAAGGTTTTAAGAATCTCTTAATTTTCTGATTCATCTGTTTTTCCATAAAATCTCCAAAATTTTTTAAAAAAATTTAAAACTGTAGCATTCAAGGACATATTTCTGGAAACCTCTAAAAATTGCAATTTTTAGAGATGCCCTTTTACCAGACAACGAAAACGCCACATACTTAAAATTAACAATAATTTCCCTATTTATCCAACAAATTTTAGGTTTTGCAGGGGAATTTTTTTTGTTAAGAAATTAATTTTTTCTTAACAAAAAAATCCTATCAGTAACAGGCGCAAGCACCGCTTAGTTCAGTTCGGCAAGCTCTTCCCATCTGGTGTAATCTTCTTCAAGTCTGGCAGAATTTTTTTTGTATTCAGCGCCGGCCTTCATTGCAACTTCGTAATCTGCGCTAGACATCTGCACTTCAAGTTCCTTTTGTTTTTCTTCAAGTTCCGCAATTTCTGCTTCGAGAGCTTCAAATTCTTTTTGTTCCTTAAAAGTTTTTTTGCGCTTTTTTAAACTTTCTTCTCCAGCCGAATTTTTTAGGGAATTTTCTTTTTGCGCCGCATTTTTTTTAGTTTCGTCGTTCAGTTTTTTTTCAAGTTCTTCCGCTTCTTTTTTTTCTTTTCTATATTCAATGTATTCAGAACACTTTCCTACAAATCCGCTCACGCTTCCGTCATTTTCAAGAATAAAAAGGGTGTCGCAAATTTTATCCATAAAATAACGGTCGTGACTTACGAGCAAAAGGCATCCCTTAAATCCAAGCAGAAACTGCTCCAGAATGTTCATTGTAAAAATATCAAAATCGTTTGTAGGTTCGTCCAGAATTAAAAAGTTCGGATTGCTGATTAAAAGTCTTACTAAAAAAAGTTTTTTTCGCTCACCGCCACTCAAACTGCTTACCGGCGAATGCTGAATTTTTCCTTCAAAACCAAACTGTTCCAAAAAAAGAGGAGCACTAAGAGAAGTTCCATCACTTTTTTTTACAAATTCTGCTTCTTCTTTTATGTATTCAAGAACGCTCAAATTTAAATCTTTAAAAACCGGATTCTGCTGGTAATAGGCGATTTTTGTATTTTCGCCAATCACAATATTTCCTGCATCAGAAGGAATTTCCCCTGTAATAATGTTAAGCAAAGTGCTTTTTCCAGAACCGTTATCACCAAAAATTCCAATTTTTTCGCCCTTTGTAAAGTTGTAACTAAAATTTTTTATAACCGGAACATTTTCTTTTGAAGAAAGCTTGGCAAATCCCTTAGGAAAATTTTTTGTAATTCCGTGCAGTTCCAAAACTTTACCGCCAAGACGCCGCCCTTCAACTTCAAAAGTAAATCCCTTAGGGTCAGAAAATTTTTCACGGTTAATAAGTGCCATATCCCGCTGAATTCTAGCCTTAGCCTTAGTTCCGCGAGCGCAAGGTCCACGCAAAAGCCAGTCCCGTTCAAAACGCAAAACACTTTCTATGCGACGCTCAGTATTTGCTTCGATTTCCGCTTCAATCTGTTTTTTTTCAAGATATTCAGAATAATTTCCCACATAAAGTTTTATGCGGTTACGGTCAAGTTCGTAAATGTGATTGCAAACCGCATCCAGAAAATAACGATCGTGGGTTACCATTAAAACCGAACGCTTTGTTTGCACCAAATATTCCTGCAGCCAGTAAATTGTGCTTATATCAAGATGATTTGTAGGTTCGTCCAGCAGCAGAAGTTTTGTGTCTTCTACAAGAACCTGAGCCAGCGCAACTTTTTTTACCATTCCGCCCGAAAGTTCGCCCATTTTGCGCTCAAAGTCGTTTATTCCGAGCGTACTCAAAATTGACTTTATTTGCGCTTCGTAATTCCACAAATCGCCACTGTCCATTTTTAGCGTAAGTTCATCAAATTTTTTTTGAAGTGAATCTGAATCTGAAAATTTTCCCATTTTGCTGCAAACATCTTCGTATTCACGGATAATTTTTAGTTTTGCAGAGGAACTTTTAAATATATGATCCCGGATTGTATCTTCTTTGTTATAAATTGGATTTTGTGCCAAGAAAGAAATTCCTGCTTCTTTGTTAACGGTTACGCTGCCTTCGTCTGGTTCAAGCAGTCCTGCAATTGTATTTAGCAAAGTTGATTTTCCTGTTCCGTTGCGACCAATTAATGCAGCTTTATCGCCTTCGTTAAGTCCAAAACTTACGTCAGTAAAAAGCGGTTTTTCACGGCCAATTTTAGAAAGTCCGCTGATAGAAAGTAAATTCATAAGGTTTCCTTAAAAATAAAAAAGCTGAGCACATTATATAAAAAACATTGGAATTTTACATTAAAGAATCGAATTTCGCGTTTGTTGCAAGTTTTACTTATTTGGAGCAAATCTTTTTTCCTCAAAATAATTTTTTTTCTCGCGCACACTGTGCACTCGGCTGCAAATTTTTTCAGGAATCCGCTGTTCTGGCCTTCGCTATTCGCTCATTCCGGCGCTTTGCGCCGGAACTTCGGGCCTCCATAGCGGGCTAAGCTTGGCTTATTTTTTTACTCCAGCTCGCTAGAAATAAAATTTCTTCTACAATAAAAACGCCTAGCCCGGACTGGAAGGGTTGCCGAAAGGCAAGTGTTTTTGCGAAGCAAAAATACCGGAGCGACAAGCGGAGCCCTGGAAGCCCGGTCGCAAGTAAAAAAGTACGCTCCAAAAAAAATTAAAAAAAATTTGTCGATTTTTAAGAATTTTTGTATTTTAAATTAGTGAAACACATAGGGAATACCCTTACAAATTACAGGAGATATAAAAATGGCTAAACAGTTAGTTTACAGTGAAGAAGCACGCAAAAAGATGCTTAGTGGCGTTGAACAGATTGCTAAAGCAGTAAAAGTTACTCTCGGTCCATGCGGACGCCTTGTTATGCTCGACAAAAAATACGGTTCACCAACAATCACAAAAGACGGTGTTTCTGTTGCAAAAGAAGTTGAATTAAAAGATCCTTTTGAAAACATGGGTGCTCAGCTTGTTCGTGAAGTTTCTTCAAAGACAAATGATGTTGCAGGAGACGGAACTACAACCGCTACAGTTCTTGCTTATGCAATTGTTCGTGAAGGACTTAAGGCAGTTAGCGCTGGAATGACACCAATTGAAATTAAACGCGGAATTGATAAGGCTACAGCTCTTGCAGTTGCTGAAATCAAAAAGAACAGCCGCGCAGTAAAGGGCAATGAGGATATTACTCACGTTGCAACAATTTCGGCAAACAACGATCCTGAGATTGGTAAAATTCTTGCTGAAGCAATCGAAAAGGTTGGCAAAGACGGCGTTATTACAGTTGAAGAATCTAAAAATATGGACACAACTGTTAAAACTGTTGAAGGTATGCAGTTTGACCGCGGATACGTTAATGCATATTTCGTAAATGACCGCGAAAGAATGGAATGCAACTACGAAAATCCTTACATTCTTATTCACGATGAAAAAATCAGCACAATGAAAGATCTTCTTCCATTGCTCGAAAAAGTTGCACAGTCAGGACGTCCTCTTCTTATTATTGCTGAAGATGTTGACGGTGAAGCTCTTACAACTTTGGTTGTAAACAGTTTGCGCGGAACTCTCAAATGTTGCGCAGTAAAAGCTCCTGGATTTGGCGACAGAAGAAAGGAAATGCTTCAGGACATTGCAATCCTTACTGGCGGAAAAGTTATTACAAAAGATATGGGCTTAAAGCTTGAATCAGCAGAACTTGATGATTTGGGAAGTGCAAAGTCAGTTAAAATTGACAAAGACAATACTGTAATTGTTGACGGTGCTGGCGATAAAAAAGCTATTGCAGACCGCGTTGCAGAAATCAAGGCAGCTATTGAGAAATCTACTTCTGATTACGACAAAGAAAAGCTTAAGGAACGCCTTGCAAAACTTGCTGGTGGAGTTGCAGTAATTGAAATTGGTGCAATCACTGAAACTGAAATGAAGGAAAAGAAATTCCGCGTAGAAGATACTCTTGCAGCAACCCGCGCAGCACTTGAAGAAGGAATTGTTGCAGGTGGTGGAGTTGCACTTATTGAAGCAAGCAAAGCTCTTGATGCATCAAAGGCTGACCTTACTGGAGATGAAAAGGTTGGATTCAAGATTGTAAAACGTGCTCTTGAAGAACCAATCCGCCAGATTGCAGACAATGCCGGTGTAGACGGAGCAGTAATTGCAGACAAAGCAAAATCTGGTAAAGCCGGAGTTGGCTACAATGCAGCTACAGGTGAATGGGTTGATATGATGGAAGCCGGAATTATTGACCCTGCAAAGGTTACCCGCTGTGCATTGCAGAATGCAGCTTCTGTTGCCGGAATGCTCTTAACAACAGAATGTGCAATCACAGATATTCCAGAGCCTCCAGCTCCTGCACCAGCAGCTCAGCCAGGAATGGGCGGAATGGATTACTAAAAAATAAAATCTGCTGATAAAAAAATTTTTGCGTGTTAACAATAGAATTTTTTGTTAAGAAAAGGTCTATTGCTTAACTAAATAAATTAGCAGCAAAAGGCTGTCTGATGAACGTTGAGTTTTTCAGGCAGCCTTTTTTTTTGCGGGTTAGTGATGAAATTTTCTTGTTACGAAAAAATCAATCCCTTAACAAAATGTCTATCAGTAAACGAGCGCGCGTGTTACCAACAGAATTTCTTGTTAAGAAGAAGACTTCTTCATTACACGCCGCCCGTGTTACCAGTGAAATTTTCAGTTACGAAAAAATCAATCCCTTAACAAAATGTCTATCAGTAAACGAGTGCGCGGTTACCAACAGAATTTCCTGTCCAACAAAAAATCCATCACTTAACAAAACATTTTCCGTTGACTTTTAATTTTTTCCATATTAAAGTCGCCACTTATGAACGAAAAACTCTTAAACAACAAAGAATTTTTTTCCAAACTAATAAAAATTTCCCTTCCTGTTGCACTACAAAGCCTTATGCTTTCTCTGGTTGCCGCAGCAGATGCACTTATGCTCGGTCACCTTGACCAGAATTCCATGGCAGCAGTTTCGCTGGCAACTCAAATTCAGTTCATTCAAAATATGATTGTTGGCGGAGTAATTGGAACTGCTTCGATTCTTGGCGCACAGTACTGGGGCAAAAAAGATTTAAAATCACTAGACTTTATTTTTTCCTTCAGTTTAAAAATCTGCCTGACTGTTTCAATTTTATTTTGGGCAGGCTGCATTTTTATTCCAAAGCCGCTGATGATGATTTTTACAAACGAACCTCAACTTATTGAAATCGGAATCAGATATTTAAAAGTTGCCGGCTGGTCTTACATTCTAACTGGAATTTCGCAAGTCTACCTTGTAATAATGAAAGTTTCTGACCACACAGCGCTCACTGCGATAATCAGTTCAGTAACTGTAATTTTAAACATCATCTTAAATTCCATACTGATTTTTGGACTTTTTGGACTGCCACAAAGAGGAGTTGAAGGTGCTGCCGAAGCCACACTGATTGCCCGCACAGTTGAACTTTTGTGGTGCATAATTGCCTCTCACTGCAAAAATTTTATTCATCCGCATTTCAAATCTTTTTTTAAGCGAAATCCGCTTCTTGCAAAAGACTTTGTAAAATGTATGATTCCACTACTCGGCGCATATATTTTCTGGGGAGTAGGATTCACTTCGTATTCAGCATTTATGGGTCACTTGGGAACAGACGCAACAGCCGCAAATTCCGTAGCCTCAGTTGTACGCGATTTAATCTGCTGTTTGTGCAACGGACTTGCAACCGGAGCTGGCATTGTTGTGGGCAACGAACTTGGCGCAGGCAACCTTGAAAAAGGCAAACTTTACGGAATCAAAATGCGCACAATTGCCTTACTTTGCGGCCTAGTTTCCTGCATTTTAATGCTTTTGGTAACTCCGCTAATTGTAAAATCAGTAAAACTTACGGAGCAAGCACAGCATTATCTTTTTGGAATGATGCTGATTATGTCGTTTTATATGATTGGGCGCGCAATAAATTCCATTCTGATTAACGGCGTTTTTGACTGCGGCGGCGACACTCTGTTTGATATGTACAGTCTTGCAATTTGTATGTGGTGCATTGCAATTCCGCTGGCGGTTCTGGGCACATTCGTATTTCACTGGCCGGTTCTGCTGGTTTACGCTTGCACCTGCCTTGACGAAGTTGGCAAAGTGCCGTGGGTTTTGTATCACTTTACAAAATACAAGTGGGTAAAAGATTTGACCCGCTGATTTTTTCTTTTTCTGGAGCAAATTTAACTACTTCGACCGGGCTTCCAGGGCTCCGCTATCGCTACGGTATTTTTGCTCCGCAAAAACACTTGCCTGCGGCAACCCTTACAGTCCGGGCTAGGATTTTTTATTCATCGAACTAAATTCGACAATTTTTTCCAATTTAACTATACTTACACTTATGACAAAAGAAGAATTTGAAAGCAAACTAGAAGCTTTAAGAACCTTTGATTTTAACTACAACGGCAACACTTACGTAATTTCGCTCGAAAAAAAAACACTCTCTAACGGAAAAAAAACACAAAAAATTTACTTTGGCGAACAATACACCACTCCGCAAGAATACGAAAATTTTACTCACCTAATGGCAGACTGCGAAATTGGCTTCTGCTATCTGCGGGAAATTATAAAGTCACTAAAAATATAACGC
>CAZXCR010000051.1:0-8714 GCA_964639315.1 uncultured Treponema sp.
GCGCAGCGGAAGAATGAAGATAGCACGAAGTGCGTACGTAACTGCGGAAAGCGGGTTTTCTAAAAAAATTTGCGGGCCCGGTTACTAATAAGACATTTTCTTTCGAACTGAAGCTTTTCTTTACTAGGCTGAATTTCGAGTTTAAATAAAATTTACAAAAAGATGTAGGAAAATAAAAGACCCGGTGGTTGAGCCTGTCGAAACCACCATCTGTAAGTAAGTCGCTTGATTTCGACAGGCTCAATCGGCGCTTAAATGATTAATTGCAATAAACTCGAATTTTGACTTAATAAATTTTAAATTGATTTTAGAATGATGAAATTTAGTGTTATGTGCTGAGTTTTGTTTGTGGAATTTTACTGATTGAACTTGTTGAAATAGAGCGTTATGTCTGGTAGTCTCGATAGGCGCAACCACCGAGACTTATTTTTCGACAAATTCAATCAGCAGGTTTTTATAGTTTTTTAAATTTTAAATTCGCTTTACATCAGCACAGGCTATAACATTTACTCCGGTGCCTAAAATATCGTGAATTAAAATGTCGCCTCTTTTTACAGGAGCTGAAGTTTTTTTGCGGCGTACAATTTCCATACACTGCATAAGCATCTTTTTAGGAACTTCACCTGCAGTTTTTACAGGAACTACGTTTAAATTTCCGTTTTCTACTGAAATTGTTGTAGTTAAAGTTCTAGTTGGATTGAGCAGTTCTTTTTTTGCATATTCTGCACCACGCTTACATCCGTTATCAGCAACATTTGTAACGGTTTTATGTTTTCCGTCATCTTCAACTGTAACTTCCATTGAACATCCCATCGGGCAGATGATACATGTCATTGGAATCTTTTTTGACTGAAGTTCTGAATTTAATTTATTTTTTGTTTCAATATCTGCCATTACTCTACATCCTCCTCTGGAATTTCAATTGCAACTGTTAAATTATCATGAACCTGTTTTAACTGTTCCGGCGTTAATTCAATTACCTGCATTTCTCCAGGTCGAACAACTTTTTTCTTCTGCGTTTTGATTCGTTCATTATTGCTGTAAACAACAATTGAAACATTTCGGTAAACGTCGGTTGGGCGGAACATAATTGAAATATTTGAATCGCTTTCCGTAGAATCAAGATGCTGTGGAACTGTATAGCGCACTCTGTTGCCTGGTTTAAGGGTAACTTTTTCGCCATTCGAAATATTTTTTCCCTGTACGTATTTAGCAGCATTTTCTCCTGCCCTAATACTTTCTGCAGTTACAAAGTCAACAAGGTCATGAACGTGAACTGTATTTCCGCAAGCAAAAATTCCTTCTACAGAAGTCTGCATTTTTTCGTTAACGCTTGGACCTGATGTCATTGAGTCAATTGAAACTCCGCAACCAGTAGAAATTTCATTTTCTGGAATAAGTCCAACTGAAAGAAGAAGTGTGTCGCATTCAATAAATTCTTCAGTTCCAGGAATTGGTTTTCTGTTTTTATCAACTGCGGCTACGGTTACGCCTTCAACTCTTTCTTTTCCGTGAATTTTAATTACGGTTGTACTGAATTTGAGCGGAATGTTAAAATTTTCTACACACTGAACAATATTGCGCCTTAATCCGCTTGAAAAAGGCATAACTTCGCACACGAGTTTTACTTCTGCGCCTTCAAGGGTCATTCTTCGGGCCATAATAAGACCGATATCACCTGAACCCAAAATTACAACTTTTTTTCCAGGAAGATATCCATCAATATTTACAAAGCGCTGTGCTGAGCCGGCTGTAAAAATTCCTGCAGGTCTTGTACCCGGAATAACAAGGGCGCCTCTGGTTCTTTCGCGGCATCCCATACACAAAATTACTGCTTTTGCCTGAATTATCATAAGTCCGTCTTTTGAATTGATTGCGGTAACTTTTTTGTCTGCGCTTACATCAAGAACCATTGTGTCTGTTTTGTATTCAATTCCAAGTTTTTCTACCTGATCAGAAAATCGCCCTGCATATTCAGGTCCGGTAAGTTCTTCTCCAAAGTGATGAAGTCCAAATCCGTTGTGAATGCACTGAAGAAGAATACCTCCAATTCTGGTGTCTCTTTCCAGAATTAAAATTTTATCAGTTCCTGCCTGTTTTGCTGCAACTGCAGCTGCCATTCCAGCAGGTCCTCCACCAACAATAACTATATCGTAAGAAAGATTTGTCTGTGCCATTTGCTGCCCCTTAGCGTGTTTTTGAATTAAGGATGAAAGAACATCCTCCGTTTTTAGTAACTGAAGTCATAGGAATATTTAATTCGCGGCTTATAATTTCCGTTACTCTAGGAGAACAGAATCCGCCCTGACATCTTCCCATACCGGCCCTTGTTCTGCGCTTTACACCGTCAAGATCTCTTGCGCCTACAGTTGATTTTACTGCGTCAACAATTTCACCTTCAGTAATCATTTCGCAGCGGCAGATAATTCTTCCGTACAGTGGATTTTCTTCGATTAATTGTTCTTTGCGTTCTGGACTTGCGTTTTTAAATGATTCAAATCCTTTGCGGACTGCAATAAAATCTTTGTTAGCTTCAAATTCTTTTTTACCCTTGAGTGCTTTTTGAACCAAATCTTTTACATAAACACCGATTGCTGGTGCTGCGGTTAATCCAGGTGAACAGATTCCTGCTACATTTATAAAACACTTTGCATTTGCGTCTTCTTCAATAATAAAATCATTTACCGGACTTCCGTCTGCATTTAAAGCGATTGCTCTGACTCCTGCAAAAGAATTTATTATGTTGCGTCTTGGAATGTTTGGAATTGTTTTTTCACCTTTGAGCATTACAAGATCCTGTCCTTCTCTGGTAGTTGCAGTAAAGGTTTTGTCTTCGTTGTCGCCAGCTGATGGTCCTACAAGAATATTTCCGTCAACTGTTGGCGAAACAAGGATTCCTTTTCCTAATGCATCTGGAGTTTGAAAAAGAGTATGTCTTGCAAGTGAAGAACATTTGTTATCAAGCAAGAAATATTCTCCGTTTCTAGGTTTGATTTTAAAATCTCTTGCGCCTGCCATTTTACTTATTTCATCAGCAAAAAGTCCTGCTGCATTTACAACACAAGAAGCCTGAATGTCTCCCTGACCTGTGTGAATAGTCCAAAGTTTTTGATTTTCTTCCGGTTTAGTGATTGAATGAACTTCAGTTTCCAGAAAAAGTTTTACACCGTTCATAACGGCACTTTCTGCAATTGCCCAAGTTGTTTGGTACGGACTAATAATTCCGGCACTTTCTGCTAAAAGCGCTCCCTGTGCTTCTTCGCTAACATTCGGTTCAAGCTGACGAAGTTCCTGCTGATTTATAATTCTCATTCGTGGAACACCGTTTGCTTTTCCTCTTTCATAAAGCTTTTCTACGTGCTTCATATCTTCTTCAGAAAAGCCGATTACAAGCGAACCAATATTCTTAAAATCAAAGTGAAGTTCTTCTGCAAGTTTTGGATACATTGCAGTTCCTTCTACATTGAGTTTTGCCATTAAAGTTCCCGGTACAGGATCGTAGCCTGCGTGAACAATTCCAGAATTTGCTTTCGAAGTTCCGCAAGAAACATCATTTGCTTTTTCAATCATACAAATTTTTAGTTTGTATTTTGAAAGTTCTCTTGCGATTGAAGAACCTATAATTCCTGCTCCAATTATTGCAACATCATAAGTCATTTATTTTCTCCTTTAAATTTTTTTTTAATTTAGAACTACTGAATTTCAGTCTGATGATTTTTCATCTTCTAAAGCCCAGTGTTTTGCTCTTTCAACAGCTTTTTGCCAACCTGAATACAAGAAATTTCTTCTTTTTTCGTCCATTTGTGGAGTGAAAATTTTTTCAGTAATTCTCCGCTCAAGAATTTCTTCCTTGTTTTTCCAGAAGCCAGTTGCAAGTCCTGCAAGATAGGCTGCACCTAGTGCAGTAGTTTCTACGTTTTTAGGACGGCACACATTTGTGTTTAAAATGTCTGACTGGAACTGAAGCATAACGTCGCTTACGCACGCTCCGCCGTCCACATTTAAAACATTAATCTGAGTTTTAGAATCTTTTATCATTGTGTCCAGAACATCTTTTACTTCAAAAGCTATGCCTTCAAGTGCAGCCCTACAGATATGTGCTTTTTTTACACCGCGGGTTAATCCAACAATAGTGCCGCGTGCATACATATCCCAGTAAGGAGTTCCCAAACCTACAAAGGCCGGTACTAAATATGCTCCGTTTGCATCCGGAACACTTTCTGCTAAACGGTCGATTTCTGGCGCTGATGAAATAAGTTCAAGTTCATCACGAAGCCATTTGATTACAGCACCGCCAATAAATACACTGCCTTCAAGTGCGTATTCAACATCTCCGTTCATTCCAAGAGCAATAGTTGTAAGGAGTTTTCTTGAAACAACAGGTTTATTTCCTGTATTCATCAGCATAAAACAGCCGGTTCCGTAAGTATTTTTTGCATCGCCTTTTTTAAAGCAACCTTGCCCAAACAAAGCGGCCTGCTGATCTCCAATGGCAGAAGCAATCGGCACAGTAAATCCGCATACATCCGGATCTGTATTGCAGTAAATGCAGCTCGAATCTTTTACTTCCGGCAGAATGCAGCGTGGAATATTCAAAAGTTTAAGTAAGTCGTCGTCCCAGTCCAGAACATAAATATTGTAAAGCATAGTGCGGCTTGCATTAGTAACGTCGGTAACATGGCACTTTCCGCCCGAAAGCTTCCAGATAAGCCAAGTATCAATTGTTCCCGCCAGAATTTCTCCGCGTTCAGCCCTTTCCCTTACTCCCGGAACATTATCCAAAATCCACTTTATTTTTGTTCCTGAAAAATAAGCGTCAATTAAAAGCCCAGTTCTTTCCCGAATAACTTCATCATATCCGCTGGCAGTTAATTGTTCGCAAAGATCTGCCGTTCTGCGACATTGCCATACAATCGCATTGTAAACAGGTTTTCCAGTATTTTTGTCCCATAAAACAACTGTTTCCCGCTGATTTGTAATGCCAATTGCAGCAATTTCATCATATTTGACGGAATTTTCTACAATCACCGATTCCATAACGCCAAGCTGACACTTAAAAAGTTCTTCAGCGTCATGCTCAACCCAACCTGGATGAGGATAGTATTGTGTAAATTCCTGTTGTTTAGATCCAACGGGTTTTGCATCTTTGTCATAAACGATTGCTCTGGACGAAGTGGTGCCCTGATCAAGCGCTATAACATACTTTTTGCCCATAAATCATCCTCCTTTTATACACAGCATCAATCTGATAGTGTTACTATCATTGATAATTTAATGATATCACGTGTTTTTAAATAATGGAAATTTTATTTAAATAATTTTTGATTTTGTGAGAAAAGAATTTAATTTTTTAAGGGGGAATTTTTTTTAGTTGCTAGAAAACTTAATTTTTTTTATTTGGAGCAGAATTTTTTTAGATAACGGCGCTTCCGCCGCTCACTCATTCCGTTCGGCCGCCGAAAAATCGGCGGCTTGCTTCGCAACGGCTCCAGTGCCGGCTAGGATTTTTTTTCAAGATTTTAAAATTTTTTGTTAAGAGAAATTTCGAGTTTTGTTCAAAAGTTGCAAACTTGCGTTTACTAGGCTGAATTTCGAGTTTAAATAAAATTTACAAAAAAGGTGTGGAAGACGAAAGTCTCGGTGGTTGAGCCTGTCGAAACCACCATTTGTAAGCAAGTCGCTTGATTTCGACAAGCTCAATCGGCGCTTAGATGATTAATTTCAAAAACTCGAATTTTGACATACTAACGAATTTTTTTAGAATTCGTATTTCACAATCTGGCAGTTTTTTATTCTCCACAAAAGAAATTCTTCTGTGGTCATTTCGCAAAAATAAGAATGAACTGCCTTTGAAATTCCATTATGCCCTACAAGAAGATAAATTTTGTCTGCATTTTTTTGATTTGTAAGTTCATCAAGCAAAGTGTAAATTCTGTGTACCGTCTGAAGCACGCTTTCTCCTCCGTAGCGAAGGGCAACTTGTTTTTGAGACGCGCGCATTTCTGGAGAATCATAATTTGTGCCTTCAAAAATTCCGCAATTTCTTTCCATTAACAATTCTTCTGTTTTAAAAGGAATATTTAATGCGGTAGAAATAATTTGTGCGGTTTCCTTTGCTCTTTGCAGCGGGGAACACAAAATTTGGTCAATTTTAATTCCGTTTGATTTTATATATTCTGCGGCTTCTTGCGCCTGAAGTTTTCCTGTTGCGCTAAGAGAACTTTCTGAAATTCCACAAACTTTACGAAGTTCATTCCATTCTGTTTTGCCGTGTCTTGTAAAATATAAAGTGTGCAATTTTTTTCTCCAGATAAAATATTTTTACGATTTTGTTTTAGAGACAAGTTTATTTTGTGCCTTTACAAGAAGTTTTTTTGTAGAAACATTTTCTGGATAAATTTCAAGCGCTTTTTTATACCATTCAACCGCTTCTTCATAATTTTTATTTAAAGAATAAGTGTAGCCAACCGTTGAGTACAGATTAAAATAGTCAAATTCTTCTTTTCGGATTGAATCGTCTTCCAGGTAAGAGAAAATTTCTTTGCGTGCTTTTTGTGCTCTGTTAAAAGGTTTTGGGGCGTAGGCATCTTGTGCGGAAACTAAGAAATGTGCAGTTCCGTTCGAATAGTCAAGATTTACAGCTTCTTTTGCATAACTGCGCACTTTTAGTCCGTTAAAAAGAATGTAAGCTACATTTTTTGCCGTGCAGTTTGCACTTATTAGATGAGACAAAATTGACAAAGAATCGCTGCCACTTTTTATTTTTACGGCAGTGTTTGCATATTCAATTCCCTTGTCAAAATATTTTCCTGCAATTTCATTTACGTTTTCAGTGTTTGAAGAATCATTTAAATCCAAATCTTCTATTGAAGAAACATCATAATCTTCCATAAGAGTTTGACCGTAAAAATAACAGCAACGCGCCAAGTGAACATTTTTTGAATATTCATCGCTGAAATTTTGTGAAGAATCTACGGCTTTAGTAAAAAAAGAATTCAGTTCGTCTTTGTTTGAAAGTTTGTGATTAAAATAATTTTTGTAAAAATCTTCAAGTTCACTTGTAAACGGAACTTCGCGGCTTTGTTTGATTTGCTGAGCTGATTGTGCAAAAACAAAATTTGTTTGAAAAATAACGACGGCTGCAAGAAAGAAAAAAAATTTTCTGTAAGTGTGAAACATAGATTCCATTTTACCAAAAAACAAATTTCTTTTTAATCCTTACGCATTAATCCTTACGTAGAATGGTAAGCGTTAAATCGTCATTTATTTTTTTATCGCAAAAATCAGTTATGTCTTCAAGAATTCTTTCTGCCTGCTGATCTGCCGGTAAATCAAGATGTCTTCCAAAAATTTTTATCAAATCAATACGGTCGCCTTCTTCGTTTTCGGTTTCTGAAAGTCCATCAGTAAAGAGAAAAAGTTCATCGCCAGGTTCCATTTCAAGATGTTGCGAAATAAAATAAGTTGGAAAATTTGAAATTCCAATCGCGCCAACTGATTTATTATCTTTTTTAAAATATTCAAAAGAATTTGTTTTCTTGCGGTAAAGAATTGGCTCTTGCTGACCGGCATTTACAATTTCCAGAGAATCGCCTCGAATTTTTATAAGAATTCCTGTTAGATAATTTTGAACTTCGCCCTTTTCTTCAATAAAATGTTCATTGATTTTTTCTACAGTTTCCCAAAGTTCTTCATTACTGTTTGAATTGATGTTGTTATAAAACTGCTGCTCAATTGTATTTTTTGCAAGCATCGTCAAAAGTCCGCTCGAAATTCCGTGACCTGAAATATCAAAAAGTCCCAAACCTTCCAGTTTGTCATTATCATTAAACACGCAGTACAAATCGCCAGTAACGCCAATCATTGGAACATTTTTTGTACCAATTGACCAGTTTTTATAGGTTTGCTTAGTTCTTGAAAGAAAAGCTTTTTGAATTTGAGCCGCATTTTTAATTTCTGCAGAAAGAATATTTTTTTGTTTTTCAAGATTTTTTTCTGTTTTCGCAATTTGAGTCCGCAAAAAACAACCAAATAAAATTTCTATAAAATAAAGAATTGAAATTCTGATTTTGTAAAAAAGAGTGATGTCGCTGGAACAATATTTGCAGAGTGGAGTCCAAAAGGCTACTTCAAGAATCAAAAAGAAAATTGTGTTGAAACTGTAATAATTTACAGTATTTAAAATGTAAACAGAGAAAAATGGAATTACAGTAAGCCAGGTTAGCCCGAATCCGCCAGTTTTTAAATAAAAAAATTCGCAGAAACTCATAAAAGCTTCCATTGAAAAAAGGAAAAGAAAAGAGCGTTTTGTAATGATTGTAAAAATTGAAACAAATAAGAACAGTGCAAAATATGAAAAACAAAAGTAAGTCTGCACTATATTTTTTTCTTTAAGGCAAAAAATTCCCATTATAAGACCTAAAAGAGTTGCCGTAACAGAAATAAAGCAAATCAGGGAATAGCGCGCAGAATTAGTTTCTTTGTAAAAAATATTTTTTTTACCCATACCCAGCATTATACAGTAAGTTTATGAAAAAGGAAATTTTGAAAAATGTTTTTCGTGTAAATTTTTTTATGGAGCAAGTTTTTGTTCCTTCAAAATAAATTTTTCTTTTCGCGCACCCTGTGCGCTCGGCTGCGAATTTTTTTAGGAAACCCGCTTTCCGCGGTTGCGGCATTCGCCTCCATTCTTCCGCTTGCGCTCCAGAACGCGC
>CAZXCR010000052.1:0-8687 GCA_964639315.1 uncultured Treponema sp.
GCTTTAAAGCAAGTTTTCCTTCCGCAGATTTTGAAATCAACCGGGCATTTTCGCACAAACAAGATTTATGTATCACTAAATCGCGGTTGTAATCAAGTGCAAATTCCGCAGTAATCAAAGCACCACTCGCTGGAGGAGCCTGAACAATCACAACTGAAGGACTTAGGGCAGCAATAATTCTGTTTCTTTGCACAAAGCGAAAATTTTCTGCCGGAGTTCCGGGAATGTATTCACTTAAAATACAACCTTTTTGCCGTAAAATTTCAAGTGCAAGACTTTTATTTATGCTTGGAATGATTGTGTCAATTCCGCAGGGAAGAACCGCCACTGTAGAACCAGAAGAAGTGCAGACTGTTCCACCTTCAAGCGCTCCTCTGTGGGCCAAAGAATCTATTCCGTAAGCAAGACCGCTTACAACCGTCAGATTGTCTTTTGCCGCATCTCTTGCAAATTCAAAAGCAGCCTTTGCAGATTCAGGGCAAACTCTTCTTGTTCCAACCACCGAAACACATTCTTTTTTTAGCACCTGAAGATTTCCCCGGTAAAAAAGCATATAAGGCGGATCTTTTATAATCCGCAGCAGTGCCGGGTAGTATTCAAAATCTTCGTCAAAACAAACAGATTTTATGTTCTGCTTTTCCATAAGTTCTGCACAAAACCTTACAAGAACAGAAAGTTTTTTGCCATTAAATTTTGCTGATTTGAAGGGGCGATCGATTATTTTAGAAATATCGTCAATTGAAAGAGTGGAAAGTTCATCAAAACTAGCCACACTTTTTGAAAGACAAATTTTTTCTTTTAACGTCAAAAACGAAAGGGAGGAAATTGCAATCTTTTTTAAATCCATGCCTTAAAAAATAACTACTGCGAAACCTGAGCGTCAAGAACAATTTTTTTGTTTGCCTGAGCGCTAGCAGTTTTTTCAGCATTTGGATTAAGAGCGATTATTCTGTCATACACAGAAATTGCCTTATCAAACTCGTAATTTGTATAGTATGCCCTAGCTAAAACGAACATTGCATCTGTGTCTTTTGTTTGCGTTTCAAGGAATTTTTCAAGATAAGGAATCGCCTTTGAACTTTCATCAAGCTCAAAAACATAAAGAATACCAAGCCCGTACATTGCTCGGTAATATTTTGGATTTATTTCAAGTGCCTGAATATAAGCCGCCTCAGAAAGCCGCAAATAATTCATTTTCTTAACCATCGCGTCCGAAGCAGCGCCCTTTGCCTCGTAGTCAAGACAAGAATTTGCAAGGTAACCGGCACAAATTCCAACATAATAATAAAGATTTGCATTATCCGGATAATAAGTGATTGCTTTTTGGAAAGCTTCAAAAGCCTTGCCGTACATATGCTGGTCAAGATAACGAGTGCCAAGAATTTTATACCACATTCCAACCTGACCATCTGTTGTAGAAAGGTCAATTGCACGCGCTTCGTATTTTTTTATGGCGTCCTCAAGTTCTTCTTTTGTACTTGGATTTGAAACATCTTCTTCCATTCTTTGCATACGTTTTATTGAATTGTAAGAAGGAGAACAAGACAAAAGCAAAAGAGATGAAAATCCTATTACAAGAAAAAATTTTATTTTTTTCATAATTTCCTCCAAAGAAAAGTCAAAAGAATGAACCGCCTTTAATTTTTACCAGACTTCCTCTAATGAACCTTAAATTTCGTCCTCGCCATCAGTTTTTTTACCCTGACTTTCAGAAAGCTTTTCTTTTTTATCAGATTTATCAGACTGAAGGTGCCCTGGAAAATACTCATGATGATAAGATTCCAGCTTAGAATCCTCAATGTGAGTGTAAATTTGCGTTGTAGCAAGATCTGAATGACCTAAAAGTTCCTGCACAGACCTTAAATCCGCGCCGCCAGCAAGAAGATGCGTTGCAAAAGAATGCCGCAAAGTATGAACCTTAGCTTCAATTCCTGCTTTTTCACCAATCGCCTTAAAATTCTTCCAGACCCCTTTTCTACTTAAAGCCTCGCCTTTGTAATTTACAAAAACTTTATCCATTGCAGAAGATTTTACAAACTGCGGTCTAAACTCAAAAATCCACTTTTTAAGCCAAAGTTTTGCGTCTTCACCAAAAGGAACAATCCGCTCCTTAGAACCCTTTCCCACAACCCTTATAAACTCTTCATCAAAGTGAATGCTGCTGATTAAAAGATCGCAAGCCTCGCTAATTCTAAGTCCGCAACTGTAAATAAGTTCATACAAAGCTCTGTCTCGAACGCCAAGCGGACTCGAAGTATCAATTTGCGAAAGAAACTCATCCACCTGATTAACAGAAAGCACTTTTGGCAGTTTTTTTGTTTTTTTAGGTTTTTCAAGATTCAGTGCAAAATTTTCAGACCAAATTTCCTTTTCCTCTAGAAATTTTCCAAAAACCCGCAAAGCAGACATATCTTTAGAACTTGTAGCTTCATCAATATTCTGCGTTTTTCTCTTTGCAAAATAATACAAAAGGTCCGCCGTCTGAACCTCTTTTAGTTCAATATTTTTTTCTTTCAGATACAAAAGAAACTCTTTTACAGAAAAACCGTAAGTTTCTGCAGTTTTTTTGCTGTGTCCTTCCACAAAAAGAACTTCGTTATAAAAATCTTTGTAAAGCGAGTTTTCCTTCATTTTTACTTTCAGATATTTCTACAAAAACTTTTAATCATCAGAAAGTTTTATTTTTCTTGAAAGATTTGCAAGTCCACTTGAAAGACCGTTACGAAGATAAGCCGGCTTAGAAAGATCATTTTTATCAATTTTGTTTTTTACTGACTTTTCTTCGTCCTGTAAATTTTCCTGATTTTCAGTTTCGGAAAGCGACTTTTTTTCTACAAGAGAAGCCGCGCTTAAAAAATCCTGATTTTCGCTGTCGTCCTCTTCGTAAAGATCAGTTCCTAAATTTTCAAAAACATCCTTTCTAATGCTAACATTGCTTACTTTTTTTTCAGAATCGTCTTTTAGGGAAGAAAAAAGATCTTCTTCAGAAGAAGATTTTCCGCCAATCAGGGCCTTTTGAAAATCCCCGTAATCAAAAACATCACTGTCATTTTTCTTTGCTGAACTAGAACCTGAATTAAACAAATCCTCGTCATCAAAACAAGTTGCAATAACTGTAACCGCAATTTTTCCATTCATTTCCGGATTTACAACAAGTCCAACAAAAACTGCCGCATTTGGATCTGTAGAAGTTCTTATGTTATTTACAAGATCCTGAACTTCAAGCATTCCAAGATTTTCATCAGAGCAAATATTGATAAGAAGTTTTTTTGCTCCGTCAATTGAACGATTTTTTGAAAGTGGATTTGAAATTGCTGCCTGAGCCGCTTCAACAATTCTATTTTCGCCTTCACCGAATCCAACGCCAAGAATAGCATCGCCGGCATCTTTCATTACAGCGCGAACATCGTTAAAGTCAAGATTTATTTCGCCTGGAACTGTAATTATTTCAGTAATGCCCTGAACTCCCTGGCACAAAACCTGGTCAGCAAGCCGGAACGACTGAAGATAATTAAGTTTTTTATCCACAACATCTGCAACTTTTGTAACCTGCTCATTTGGAATTACAATCAGTGAATCAACATTACCACGAAGTTTTGCTATGCCGTCCTCTGCCTTTTCCATTCGGTCTTTTCCTTCAAAGTCAAATGGAGTTGTAACTACGGCAACCGTTAAAATTCCTGCATCGTGGGCAAGTTTTGCTACAACCGGAGCAGATCCAGTTCCTGTTCCGCCACCCATTCCGGCAGTAATTATAACCATATCCGCGCCAGAAAGAACGTTTTTTATGGTTTCAGAATCTTCGTTTGCTGCATCTTCGCCAATTTGCGGATTTCCACCCGCGCCAAGACCGCCTGTAAGTTTTCTTCCGATTGGAATTTTATTTGCTGCAGGAGATTTTTTCAGCGCCTGAACATCAGTATTAAGAACGTAAAAATCAACGTTTTCAACTCCAGCCTGAATCATTCTTTTTACGGCACTTGAACCGCCGCCACCACAGCCAATAATTTTTATTACAGTCGGATTTATTGTTAAAGAGTCGTCGTCAACTTCTGGAGACGTAGAAACTTCGTCCAGATCATCAAGATTTAATTCAATCATTTTTCCCACCCAAAATCCTGCTTTTTGCAAAAACTTAATTTTTTTTTATAAAAGTCGCTTTGCTAAAAATCATTAATCTTATTAAAACAAAAAAAATCTCATAAAACAAGTATTTGCACTAGTCAGCTAGTAGAGAATTTTCTTGCGTCAGTAAACTACATAAATTTTTTTATGATATCCTTAAAAGTCCTTTTTTTACCTTCAGAACCCTGCGCTGAATAAGAAGATTTTTCCTGCCTGTAATGCCGCTTTTCTTTTCCTTCTGCATTTTTATTTGCACACAAAAGCCCTACCGCCGTAGCAAAATCAGCATTTCTATATTCGCTGCTAATTCCTCCAAAATCCGGGCTGCACGCAACTCGCACGGAACTTGTTTGCCAAATGTACTGGGTAAATTCAATAATTCCCTTCATCATAGCGCCGCCGCCAGTTAAAATTATGCTTCCGTTAAGTTCAGAAAGTCCGCTATTTGCAACGATTTCGTGCTTTATGTGCTTCATAATTTCTTCCAGACGAGCCACAATTATTTTAAATATTTCTTCGCGATTTGTACTTTCAGGTCCTCTGCCGCCCACACCAGGAATTATAACTTCTTCTTCATCTTCATTTCCAAAAAGCCAAGCTGCCCCACTTTCGATTTTAATTTTTTCAGCAGCATCAAAAGGAATTCCCTTGCAGGAAGCAATGTCTTGAGTAACGCTTATTCCGCCGTAATCATAAGAACAGGTGTAAATAGGCGCACCCTTGTACAAAACCATTGCATCTGTAGTTCCGCCGCCCAAATCAATTAAAATTGAACCAAGTTCCATTTCATCATCGTGAACAACTGCATAAGCCTGAGCAAGCGTTTTTAAAACAAGTCCGTTAAGCTGGTATCCTGCGCGAATAATGCACTGCTGAATGTTAGCGTGAGCTGTTTTTGTAAGCATAACAAGATGCGTGTTTACTTCAAGACGAACGCCCATCATTCCAATAGGATTTCTAATTCCCTTTTGACCGTCGATTGTGTATTCTTGCGGAATAATGTGAATTAAATCATTTCCAAACGGAATTGCAACTGACTTTGCACTTACAATTGCCCGCTGCCTTGATTCTTCGCCAATTTCCATTGGAGTATTGCGACCTCTAGGGTCAACTCCAACAACACCATTTGAATTTCTTGAAAAAACCTGAGAGCCGCCAATCGAAACGTAAACAGAATTTACTTCAAGCCCAGCTTTCTGTTCGGCTTCTTCAACTGCGGATTTTATTGACGAAGTAACCGCATCAATATTTACAATATTTCCATTTCTGAGTCCGGAAGAAGGAACTTTTGAAAAGCCAATTACTTCAAGTTTTTTTGACTCCGGATCAACTTCCCCGATTACAACTTTTATAAAACTAGTGCCTATGTCAAGACCAACAATTGTGCTGCTCAAAACATCCCCCATATTTTTTGTAAAATACTCGAATTTATCTAAAAGGTCAAAATTCGAATTTATTGTAAGTTTTACTACTTGGAGCGAATCCTTTTTCCTCAAGTGTGCGTCGCAGGCTTCACCTGCTTAGCAAATTTTTTTAGGAAACCCGCTGTTCAGGGTTGCGCTTTCACTCCATTCAAAACCTTCGGTTTTGAACGGCTTCGCCGCCCTTACCATCGGGGCTAGGTTTTTCTAGCTACATTTTTGTAACTTTCTGATTAAAAGTCGAAATTCGCCTAAAAAAATCAGCGAGTTCTGTAGGAAACTGCACCGTACCTAAGATCCACTTCGCAAACATCTGGCTCAATTTCATTTACAACATCAAGCACAACCGTCATATACTGAAGCGCACTTTCATTTAAAATGCGGTCGGTCAAAACGCGAATGTGAGTTCTTATTGGATAAAGAACAAGTTCGTAATTTCCATATTCCTTTGGCACAACCTGAATTTCAGAAATCAAATCAAAATATCTGTTCTGAAGCTTTTTTATATCAGAAATTTCAGACATAAGAGTTCTGTAGTTTACAGGAAGTCGCATTCCTTCGCTCATATTTGAAACTGGCAATCCCGAAACAAGCGGAACTGAACTGTCTTCAAAACTGTTGCTTTTTGAAAGGAACAAAACGCCGTTTTTATCAATTTGAAATGGAACTGAAAATCCATTAAGCTCAACCAAAGTTTTTGCAACTGCCTTTCTCTCAAAAATTTCGATTTTTACAATTTTAGGGAAGACCTTAGTTACGCTGGCATTTTCTACTGCACTTATTCTGCGGATTCTAGTGATTGCATCAGAGGTGTTGAATTTTATCCAGGAAACATTTTTCATTTCAGCAAGATTTTCTTCAATTTCAGATTGACTTACATTTTCCAGTCCCGAATACGAAATTTCTGGTTTTGAAAAACACGGCACCAAAAAAAGATACATAAGTCCTTCCATAACGAGAAGAATGGCTATAATCGCCACAATAATTTTGAGCGCAAAAAGCTTTTTGTCTTTACCGTGATTTTTTTTAGTAAAATCAAATCCGCCTATATTAAAACTGTCGGCTCCAGTGTAAATTACGTCACTCATATTCAACACTTACTCCATTAAAACTTTCAACTATTTCTTCACTATTAAATTCATTTTCATTTGAAACAAAATTGTTTTCTTCATTATCTTCATTATCGGCCTTACACTGAGACGCATTTAACACAAAACCGCAGCTCATCATTACAGAAACAAGAGACGAACCGCCGGCAGAAAAAAACGGAAGCGGAATTCCAGTAGTTGGAACAGACCCGCTCACAACTGCAATATTTAAAAGCGACTGTATTAAAATTGCAAAAACAAGACCAAAGCTTGAGTACGAAGCAAATTTATTTGGGCAGTTAAACGCAATCTTAAATCCTCTAAGCGAAAATAAAATCAGAATAAGAATATAAATTGTAACGCCAAGAAGCCCCATTGAATTTGCAAAACCGGCAAAAATATAATCTGACTGAATTTCTGGAATGCGCGGAACCAAATTCATTCCACTGCCAGTTCCTGTTCCCCAAAAACCGCCTGCTCTAATTGCATTTTGTGAACTTAAAAACTGAAAAGCCTCGTTTGTTGAATAAAGTTCAGGGTGCATAAAAGAAAGCAGTCGCTTGATTCTGTATTCTTCGCTCAAAATCATAAAAATTCCGGCTGGAATCAAAAAAAGCAAAAACGGAACCAGAAAAAGCACTTTTACTCCGCAGGCAACAAACATTGCAATTCCTACTGTAAGAACCAGAATGCTTGTAGAAAAATCCCGCTGCAAAAAAATCACCATAACAAAGGCAAAAAGTGCAAAAAGTGGCGCGGCAAATTCCTTGTTATTTTCTTCATATTCCTTGTGGTGCTTTACAAAAAGATGCGCAAGGTAAAGAACCAAAAAGAATTTTACAAATTCAGAAGCCTGAATGCTTACTCCGCCAACTTGAAGCCATCTTGCAGCACCATTTTGAGTAGTTGGATCAGCAAAAATAATTGTTACAACGCAAAGTGCAAAAATCAGCAGGGCGCAAAGAGGAACCGCTTTTCTAATGATTTTCATAGGAACAAGAGAAACTGCAGCCATTGCCACAAACCCCACAGCAGAAAAAATTAACTGGCGGTTAAAAAAGTAATATTTTGATGACATAAAAGACATAGCTTTTTCTTGAGTGCAAATAAACTGGGTGTAAAGTCCAAGTCCCCACAAAAGAAAAAAGAGCATTAAAAAAACTACATCAATTTTGCCGCTTTCAGAAACAGGTCTGTCGGCTAAAAAAACAAATCCGCCCACGTCCTATTCCTCTTTCAAAATAATCTCTGAAATACGCTCAAGCTTCAGTCCTCGCGAAGCCTTTATTAAAATTGAACTTTCTGACGGAGCATTTTCTTTTATGCACGCAGCAATATCTTTTATAGTTTCATCATCATTTCCCGCAAAGAAAAATAATTTTCCCTTAAACAAAGCCGATTTTGCAGCCTCGAAGGAAGATTCAGTTTCTTTTCCTGCAAAAATAACAATATCAGCGTCGCTTTTTGCACAGAGAGTGCCAAGTTTTCTATGCTCAGTTTCAGAATCTTTTCCAAGTTCAAGCATATCGCCCAGAACAAAAACTTTTTTACAGCCCTTTTCTGCCGGAACTGAAGACATAAATTCCACAGCTTTTTCCATTGAATCAGGATTTGCGTTGTAGCAGTCCTGAACCACAGTGTATTTTCCTTCAAGAATTTGACTGCGCCCGAACATTGGCTTTAAGTTATTTACACCTTCTGCAATTTTTTCAGAAGAAACACCAAGCGCCTTTGCTACGGCAACTGCCCCGGTCATATTTATAAAATTATATTCTCCCGGAAGTGAAAGATGAGCCTTAAATCCGTCAATACAAAAATCAGTACCCTTAAGTCCCAAATTTTTTACGTTAGTAATTGAAGAATCGCAATTTTTTCCGTAATAAATGATTTTTCCACCTACATTTTCTGCTTTTTTAGTTAAGAAATCGCAAAAGTCATCATCTTTTGGAATAAAGGCAATTCCCGGATTTTTTTTATCTTCGCCAATATAATTAAAAACATTGGATTTTTCTTCAGCAATATTTTCGCGACTGCCTAAAATTCCAATGTGAGC
>CAZXCR010000053.1:0-8555 GCA_964639315.1 uncultured Treponema sp.
CGAGCGAAGCTTGCGACAAACTCGTGTTGCCCACGAATGTGGGCATACGTAACCGTAAGCTTGCGACAAATTCGCTCTTTTTATAACAAAATCTTTATATTACCAACTATGCAAAAATTCCTTCTTAAAGCTATAATAGATTTTGTGATGAAAAAGATTTTATTTGCCGTTTTTTTTTGTATTCTTTTTAGCGCGCAGATTTTTGCACAGTCTGCAAGTTCTCCTTCTTCGAATTCAAGTGCAAGCTCTTCATCACAGCAAAATTCTGCAAACTCTGCAAATTCCCAGACTTTTTCAGCAGAGCAAATTCTTCAAACAAAGAACATTTCAAACGAGACTTCACTAGAAAATCAGCAAATTTCAGTTTACGGCGAAATTCAAAGCAAAACCGCCGCAACTATGCAAAATCCGCAGAACGAAAATTTTTATCCAGCAGAAACAGTTCTTAACCGCATAGAAGATATGAAATCTTACATTTTAAAAAATCCGCAAGAAAAAGAAGCGCGAAAGTACGATATGGAAACGCTTTATAAAATTCTTGAATCGCAAACTTACACAGCATCTTCGAAGGAAGGAAATTTAATTTTTGAAGTTGGCGATTACGATACAAAAAATCAGTGTTGGCCTGTTGATGTAAAATTTAAATTTGAAAATTCAGAAGATATGTGGTCTACGCACTGCAATCTTTTATATTCTGATGTTCTTATAAAAACTTTTATTTCCGACAAGCAAATGACAGAAAGCCAGCGCAATACGTATCAGTTTAATGTTGAATATTATGACAAACTTATACGCGAAAATAAAATTCTTTATGCTGAACTTGAATACAAAATTCATCATTGGAAGGCCGCTGGTGAATACAGATTTGAACCGCTGAATCTTAAAATATTTAAATTTGAAAAAAATGCACAGCTTATTTATTCCGCGGATTATTTAAATCTTCGAAAGTCATTTTTTTATATAATTCCATCAATCGAAATCCGCAATGAAGATGAAATTCTTGTTGATTATATGCGCATAGAACAAATTATTTCTCTTGAGCAGGAAGAGCAGCAAAAGCTTAACCAAAAACTTCTTAGTCAGGCAATTGACAGCGGAGAGATTGAACTGCCAAAACCAATTCAGCGCAAAAGAAATTCAATTTATTTTAGTGCAGACACTCATTTTTCTGATTTTTCTTTTAGTGATTTTGACTTTTCAAAGCCAATCAGCAACATTCAGGCAGATTTTTCAGTCGGAATGAACAGATTTATGTTTTTAGGCGCACAGGCTTCTTATGATTTATCTTCGCTTAATTTGAGTCCGGCTTATACGGCAGGCGCAACTTTTGGTTTGAATGTAAATTTAGGCAGATTTATAAGACCCTTTGTTTACTCGGGCGGTCTTTACTCTTCAGATTCAAAACTTCTTGTAAAACTTGGCGGCGGTTTTGACTTTATTTTTGGAATTTTTATGCTGAATTTGAGCGGCGCTTACAATCTTAAATATGATATTTTGTCGCTTTCATTCCAGAAAGAAAGTTTTGAGCAGGTATTTTTTAATCCGCAAAAATCAATCTGTATTTCTGCCGGACTTGGATTTACCTGGCGATAAGGATTTTTTTTAGTCAGCATTAAGGGCAATTTGTAAAAAATTATTTTTGATGTTTCTTAGAGATTTTTTCATCAGCAATTTCGTTATGCGCACATAAGTCGCTTATTAAACATTCACTGCATTTTGGATTGCGGGCGGTGCAAACGTATCTTCCGTGAAGAATAAGCCAGTGATGTGCGTTGTGCAAATATTCTTTTGGAATTCTACTTAAAAGAGACTTTTCCACTTCCAGCGGATTTTTTCCTTCTGCAAGCCCAATTTTTGGACAAATTCTAAAAAGATGTGTATCTACCGGAATTGTGGGTTTGTTAAAAAAAACGTTCAAAATCACATTTGCAGTTTTTCTTCCAACACCAGGCAAAGTCATAAGTTCTTCCTGAGTACACGGAATTTCTGAATTAAACTTTTCTACAAGGATTTTACTTGTTTCCATAATGTGCTTTGCTTTTACGCGAAAAAGTCCAATCGATTTTATAAAAGAAATCAGATTTTCTTCGCCCAAGCAAAGCATTTGTTCGGGAGTTTTTACTTTTTTGTAAAGTTCGTAGGTTGCCTTATTAACACTTTTATCAGTTGCCTGCGCACTTAAAATAACACTCACAAGAAAGCAGTAAGCATTTGGTGCTTCAAGTTCGCTTTGTGGTTTAGGATTTGCTTTTTTAAAGCGCTCAAACACTTGAGTAATGAGCGCCTCTGACAAAAGTTTCATATTTCTTTATTTTGCGGAACTTTATTTTAGGGAATTTACTGCGTCCAAAAGAGCTTTTGTTTTATCAGTTTTTTCCCACGGAAATTCTTCACGTCCAAAATGACCATAACTTGCGGTTTTGCGGTAAATAGGGCGCTTTAAATCCAAAGTCTTTATTATTCCAGCCGGAGTGCAGTCAAAAACCTTTGTTACAGCCGCTTCAATTTTTGAACGCTCAACAGTTTCAGTTCCAAAAGTTTCAACCATAATCGAAACTGGATAAGGAACGCCAATTGCGTAAGAAAGTTCAACTTCTGCTCTTTGAGAAAGCCCCGAAGCAACAATATTTTTTGCAATGTAGCGCGCCATATAAGCTGCAGAACGGTCAACTTTACTAGGATCTTTTCCGCTGAACGCTCCGCCACCATGCCGACCCATTCCGCCGTAAGTATCCACAATAATTTTGCGTCCGGTAAGACCAGAATCTCCGTCTGGACCGCCAGTAACAAAACGACCTGTAGGATTTATATAAAATTTTGTGTTAGAATCAAGAAGTCCTTCTGGTTCAAAAACAGGTTTTATAATTTCTTCAATAATAGTTTTTTCAATTTCAGCATAACTTACAGATTCATCGTGCTGATGTGAAAGAACAACCGCGTCAATTCTAACCGGCTTAAATCCGTCGTATTCAACAGTAACCTGACTTTTTGCATCTGGACGAAGCCACTTAATTTTTCCACTGTGCCTAAATTCGTGCGCCCTCAAAAGCAATTTGTGTGCATAGTAAATTGGAGCCGGCATTAAACTTTCAGTTTCGTTACAAGCAAAACCAAACATCATTCCCTGATCTCCGGCACCTTGCTGATTTTTGTATTCATCCAAGCCTTCGCCGTCAACTCCCTGAGCAATATCTTTACTCTGGGCATGAAGTCTGTTCATAAAAAGACAGTTTGCTCCGTCAAGACCAACTTTTGCGTCATTATAACCAATATCGAGCGCAACCTGCCGTGCAATTTTTTCAACATCGTGATTAAAAGACTTTATTTCGTTTTCAGAGAATTTCTTAGAAAAGCCAATTTCTCCACCAACAAGCAAAAAATCTGTTGAAGCAAAACTTTCGCAGGCAACATGAGCATTTGGGTCAATCGAAAGACAGTGGTCAAGAACCGCATCTGAAATTTGGTCGCAAAGTTTGTCTGGATGACCTTCGCTTACAGATTCAGAAGTAAATAAATAATGATTTTTTTTAGAGACAGTTTCCATAACGGAACCTCCTTTTTAGCAAGATTCGTCCGCATAAAAGCGAACCTCCGCTCTGCAATTCTGGATAAATCGGCGGAAAGAAGTATTTGTGTCAAAAGAATATAATAACTTTGATAAAAAACTGCAATAGCGGGATTTTTAGTGGATTTTACACTAAGGCGAATTTTATTCACTTGGAGCAAATTTTTTTTCCTCAAAATAAATTTTATTTCTCGCGCACATTGCGCGCTCGGCAGCGAATTTTTTTAGGAATCCCGCTTTCCGCGATTTCATTCAAAACCTGCGGTTTTGAACGCTTCGCGCCGCTACAATCGGGGCTAGGCTTGGCTGGCTATATTTTTGTTAAGAATTTATTTTCTTAACGCCCAGTGTTTAGCTAAGAAAACCTAGCCCGCTATGGAAGCCCGAAGTTCCGGCGCGAAGTGCCGGTTACTGATAGAATTTGCGGTTAAAAAAATCAATTTCTTAGCAACAAAAATCTGCGAGTTTTCTTGAGAAAACTCGTGAAGCAACCGTAAGGTTGCGACGAACAGCGGATTCCTAAAAAAATTTACAGCCGGAACGTAAAAAAATTTGTGGCAGGAAAAAAAATTTGCTTCAAGTAAGTAAGACCTGATAAAATTTCCTGTAAAAAAAAAGACAAAAATTCCTCATTTGCCATAATGACAAAAATTCTGCGCAAGGATAGAATCGCACTTGAGGACAGTTTTTAAACTAAAATTTCCTCAAGGATTTTTATGACAAAGGATTTAACTGAAGGTAATTCATTTTCACTTATAATCAGTTTTACAATTCCGCTGCTTTTTGGATATTTATTTCAGCAGTTTTACAATGTTGTTGACACAATTATTGTAGGAAAATGTCTTGGAGTTGAAGCACTTGCCGCAGTTGGTTCTACGGGCGCAGTGAATTTTCTTATAATCGGCTTTGTTATGGGACTTTGCACAGGCTTCGCAATTCCAGTTGCACAAAGGTTTGGCGCAAAAGACTTTTCTAAAATGCGCAAATACATTTCGAATACACTATATCTTTGTATAGCATTTTCAGTTTTAATGGCGATTCTTACCGTTATTTTCTGCCGGCCACTTCTTCTTTTAATGCAGACTCCGCAAAATATTGTAGAAAGAGCAGCACAGTACATTGTGATTATTTTTGCAGGAATTCCAGTTATCTTTTTATACAATATGACTTCTGGAATTATCCGCGCACTTGGCGACAGCAAAACTCCGGTTTACTTTTTGGTGCTTTCTTCATTCTTAAATATTGGGCTTGATTTGCTTTTTATAATCACTTTTAAATGGGACGTTGGTGGAGCGGCACTTGCAACTGTTATTTCGCAGGGAATTTCTGGACTTGCCTGTCTTATTTATATGAAGAAAAAATTTGATATTATCCGCACAAATAAAGAAGAGCGCACTTTTGACGTAAAATGCTGCCTTACCCTTTGCGGAGTTGGCGTTCCTATGGGACTTCAGTATTCAATTACTGCGATTGGAAGCGTTATTATGCAAACTTCGGTAAATATGCTGGGAAGCGATGCCGTTGCTGCCTGCACTGCCGCTGGAAAAGTAAGTGCTTTTTTCTGTACAGTTTTTGACGCTTTGGGAACAACCGCCGCCACTTATAGCGGACAAAACACTGGTGCCGGTAAAATTTCAAGACTCCCTGCCGGAGTGCGCGACAGTATGATTATTGCGACAATTTATTCTATTTTAGTGTTCGGACTTTTCTTCTTTGCAGGCGACTTTTTTATAAAACTTTTTATGAGCGGTGCAAGTGATTCTATCATTAAAGACGCAAGACTTTTCCTTCTTGAAAATGCAGCCTTCTACATTACGCTTGCGGCAGTTAACATTTTCCGCTTTACAATTCAGGGAATGGGCTTCAGCAGATTCGCAATTATTTCTGGCGTTATGGAACTGATTGCCCGCAGTTTGATGGGAATTTTTATGGTTCCAAAATTTGGCTTTGTAAGCGCAGGTTTTGCTTCTCCACTTGCCTGGATTTTTGCTGATATGTTCCTGATTCCAGCTTTCATCGGCTGCCTTAACAAATTGAAAAAGCATTTTGCTTAAAGAAGGGCGTTTTTTTAATATCGATTTTAAGATTTTTTGATAAAAATTTGAATTTTGTCAGATAATTTTAAGACTTCCAATAAAAAATTATAAATGATATAACTTATAAGAGCTCTAAAAATTAGAGGTTTTAGAGATTTCGTTATAAAAAAGTTGGTACTATAAAAGGAGTGGTATTATGGCTTTAAAGAAAAAGTATGATGCAGAAAAAAATGTTTTCGAAGTAACGTTCACGGTTTCAAAGGAAGCAGCTCAGGGAGCAGAAAAAATTGCAATTGCTGGCGATTTTAACAGCTGGAGCAGCACAGACACACCTTTAAAAGCAAACAAAAAAGGTGATTTTTCTGTAAAACTCACTTTGGAAGCTGGCAAAGAATATCAGTTCCGCTATTTGCTTGATGGAAAACGCTGGGAAAATGACTGGAACGCAGACAAATACATTCCGGCTCCTTTTTCTCACACAGACAATTCTGTTGTAATCTGTATTCCTACAGAAGCAGACAAAGCAGCAAAAAAGACTTCAAAATCTAAAAAATAAATTCAAATCTTGCGGCGATTACTCACAAAATTTTCTGTCCCTCAAAAAGCCGCAGAATTTACTTGCTAAATTATTTTGTTAAGAAAAGAAGGCAATTTCTTACTTTTCGCATAGTGCGGATTTTAGGAAATTGCCTTTTTTTATGGAAACCGAAATTCGCTGGTTACTGATGAAATTTTCAGTTCCACAAAAAGCGCGTATTTACTGATAAAATTTTCAGTTAAGAAAAAATATATTTTTTAACAAAAAAAATTTTATCAGTAACAGTCGCAAGCTTACGCTTGCTAACGAGTTTGCCGCTTGCGGAAACTCGCGGTCTTTCTGTTAATAAAAATCTGTTGCTTAACAAAAAAATTTTGCGAGTTTTCGCAAGAAAACTCGTGTTGCCCGCGAATGCGAGCATACGTAACCGTAAGGTTGCGGCAAATTCGCAAGCCCTCTATTTTTCTAAAATCCTGAACATTGGGTCTTCGCCGGGATGCAATTCAAGAATGTGATGTTCGCAAGACAAAACTTCTTCTGGGTCGTGGGTTACGTGCAAAAGTGTAGTAGTTCCGGTTTGTGCAATAGTTTCAAGCAAATCGAGAATTTTCTGTCTGTAATCCTCGTCAAGTCCGTGGCAAGGTTCATCAAGAATCAAAACCCGCGGATTTTTTACCGCCGCTCTTAAAATTAAAATTGCCCGCTGCTCACCGTAACTAATAGAGCCAAAATTTTCGTTTTCCCTGCCCTCAAATCCTGCAAGCTTTAACCAGGCAAGCGCAACGGCACTTTCATAATCGCTCGCTTTTCCGTAAAGACCAATGCTGTCTCTAAATCCGCTCACAATCACATCGCGCAAACTAGTTCCGCCAAGCATTCTGTATTCAACGTGAAGCCGGTAACTTACAATTCCAAGCTGCTTTTTTATGTCCCAAATTGACTCTCCGCTTCCACGTCTTTTGCCAAAAAGTTTTATGTTCTCTCTAAAAACCTGCATATTGTCGCCGGTAATCAGCTCAAGAATCGTAGTTTTTCCGCTGCCGTTGGGTCCTCTTATAAGCCAATGAACTCCCTGCTTTATTTCCCAGTTCAAATTCACTAAAACCTTGTGCTCTTCAAAGCCCACATTCACATTTTCAAAACTGATTAAACTTTCGCCCAAAGAAACATTATTTATGCCTTCAGTAAGCGCACGACTGTTTTCGCGGATTTTTTCAAGTTCAGCAAGAAAAGCATTTTTTTCTTCTTCGCGAAATTTTTCCTTAGCCAAAAGTCTTTGATTCCGCAGTTTTTCGTATTCAGCACGAGAACCGCAAAAACTTATTTTTTTATCCTGCATTTCAAGAACCATATTTATGCTTTCAGGAATTTCAGAAAAACGTTCCATACTCAAAATAATTCTTGGCATATCGAAATTTGAATTTTCTGCAGAAATTTGGCGGTTTGCAATATTGTTAAAAAACTCAAGCAAAATCTTTCTTGACTCCGCATCAAGCCCCGCAAAAGGATCGCTTAAAATAATCAGTTTTGCCCCACTCAAAAGCGCCCTGCACAAAAGAGTTCTGCGAATTTCGCCAGTAGACATAAATTTTAGTCCGCGATCAAGAATTTTTTCCACGCCACAAAGCTTAACCTGAGGAAAAGTTTCAAGCCGGGCTGCAATTTCGGGAAGAGGAGCGCCCTTTTTAGAAGAACCGCCAAGCACCTCACAAATATACTGTCTTCCGCTGCGTCCCGGATCCATTTTGTCCATATATTCACTTTCGTCGCGTTCCCGCTCTTCTTCAATCAGCCTAGCCGCACTTTCAAGCGAAACCACCGCCACATCTTTTCCAAAACAAGAAAAATACATTGACTCAAGTTTTGCCACGCCACCTTCATTTCCAGCGACACTTTCCTTTCCGGCACAAAAATTTGGCACAAAATCAAGTTCATTCGAAATTGCCCTAATCAAAAAATCTTTTCCGCCAGAATTAGCCCCTGTAAAAAGCCAAGCCTCGCCGTTTTTCATAGTCCACGAAACAGACGGAACAAAAGTTTTAGTTCTGTCCTGAATACTGCAGTTTTGAATTTTAATCAAATCGCTCATAAAAAATCCTCGCGCACATCTTACATCTTTTTCGTTTTTCATAAAAGAAAGCCCCGAATTAAAATTTGGAGCATACTTTTTTACTTCGACCGCTGTTCCAGCCTTCCGCTAATCGCTCCATTCTTGCGCTAATTCTTAGCGCAAGAACTTCGGGCTTCCATAGCGGGCTAGGCGTTACTTGCAAAAATTTAAAAATTACTTCTAGCGGCAGAAAATTTCTTGGAATTATTTTGCTAAGAAATAGATTTTTTGTTAACAAAGCACTTAGCCAAGCCTAGCCCGGATTGTAGCGGCGCGAAGCGTTCAAAACCGCAGGTTTTGAATGAA
>CAZXCR010000054.1:0-8513 GCA_964639315.1 uncultured Treponema sp.
AAGTTATGAATTTAAGTGACAGAATTTTAGTTATGTTTGAAGGACAAATTGTTGGCGAACTTAATCCAAAAAATACAACTGTGGAAGAACTTGGTCTTTATATGGCCGGAGCAAAAAACAACATTGCAGAACACAAAAACCAGGAATTTTAGCGGAGTTTCAAATGGAAAAAACAAAATTTAGCTTTCGTAAATTATTTCAATCTGGTGCATTTAAATCGATTGCTTCGGCAATTTTATGTGCATTGATTGGCATTTTTGTAGGCTACATCATTCTTTTGATTATAAATGCGCCTCACGCTTCAAAGGCAATGGGCAATATTTTAAAAAGTTTTATGTACTACAACAATTCAGTAAAACGGGTTCAGTATTTTGGGTCTATTTTAGTAAAAACTGTTCCTCTTATTTTATGCGCCCTTTCAGTTCTTTTTGCGTACAAATCAGGCTTGTTTAATATTGGAGCTGGCGGTCAGTACTGCATTGGAATTGGAGTGAGTCTTTGGTGCGCGCTTTCCTGGCACTTGCCGTGGATTTTGTGTGTTCTACTGGCAGCTCTTGCTTCAGCAATTTGGGGCGCAATCAGCGGGGCTTTAAAAGCCTTTTTCAACATAAATGAAGTTATTGCCTGCATTATGATGAACTGGATTTCGCTTTACCTTGTAAACATTATGATGGCGCAGGAAAAAATTATGGACACTACAAAGTCTGAAACTTTTTCTCTTGCAACTTCTTCGCCACAGTCAATGCTGCCAAAACTTGGGCTAAACAATCTTTTTAACAATCAGTACGTAACTATTGCAGTTCCGCTCACAATAATTATTGCGATTATAATTATGATTGTGCTGAACAAAACAACTTTCGGTTACGAACTAAAAGCTACGGGACTTAACAAAAACGCAGCAAAATATGCCGGGATGAAAGACAAGGCAAACATTATAATTACAATGGCGATTGCCGGTGCGCTTGCCGGACTTGCAGCATCATTTTTCTACCTTACAGATATGGAGCACTGGAAAACAAGTTCAACAGTTCCGGGAATGGGATTTAGTGGAATTGCGGTTGCCTTCCTTGGTGGCTTAAATCCGATTGGCGTTATTTTTGCAGGATATTTTATTCAGCACATTACTTTTGGCGGAAGTTTAATCGATATGCATTATTACAATCCGCAAATTGCTGACTTAATTTCTTCAATCATTATTTACACTTGCGCATTTGTTTTGTTCTTTAAGGACGTAATAAGTCGTCTTGCAGCAAAAAATTCAGATAGTAAAAATGTAAATGCAGAAGACAATCCTCTTCCAAAGTCAGAAGCGGTTAAGGAGGCAAATCAATGATTTTAATTCAGTACGCTTTAATTTATGCATCAGTTTTGATTTTTGTTGCCTTAGGCGGAATGTTCAGCGAGAGAAGTGGTGTTATCAATTTAGGACTCGAAGGCACAATGGTTTTTGGCGCACTTGGAGGAGCATTTGTTCTTTTTGCACTGCCGCCGTTAACAAATCCATTTGTTGTTATTGTTCTAACCCTGATTGCAAGCGCACTTTCTGGAATGGTGTTTTCGCTTTTACTTGCCTTTGCTGCAATCAACTTTAAAGCTGACCAAACTCTTGTAGGTACAGCAATGAATATGCTTGCAACCGCAGCTGCCACAGTAATTGTAAAATCCTTTAATATGGCGCGCTCTGACGGAACAAATCCTTCTGCAATTCTGGATTACATTCAAACAAGAAAAGCCTTTGTATTGAACATTGGCGGAATTGAATTCAGCTGGTACACAGTAATTACCCTTGTACTTTTAGTGTGCGCATACATTGTTCTTTACAAAACAAAATTTGGCTTAAGACTTATGGCTTGCGGAGAACATCCTCAGGCAGCAGACAGTGTAGGAATCAACGTTTACAAAATGCGCTATGCCGGAGTTTTAATTTCGGGATTTTGCGGCGGAATTGGAGGAATTATTTACGTTTCTGCAGTAAACAGTCAGTGGGACTTTATTTACGGAGTTGCCGGAGCAGGATTTTTAGCACTTGCCGTAATGATTTTTGGTCAGTGGAAACCACTAAGAATTGCACTTGCTGCCCTTCTCTTTGGATTTTTTAGAGCCATTGCCGACACTTACTCAGGATTCAACTTCTTAACAAATCTTGTACCAGGCGATGTTTACAAAATGCTTCCTTACATAATTTCGCTTGTGGTACTTGCATTTACTTCTAAAAAATCGCGCGCTCCAAAATCTGAAGGAATTCCTTACGATAAGAGTTCACGGTAAAGAGCCGCTGGTAAAAATTAATTTTTTTGTAATCTAGCAAAACTTAAATAAAAAATGCGAATTTCACTTCTTTGAACTAAAGATTTGAAATTCGCATTTTTTTTTGCGCGGATTACTGATAGGATTTCCAGTTAAGAAAAAGTCTATTGCTTAACAAAAAATTCTATCAGTAACAGCCGCTTGATTTCGACAGGCTCAATCGAGTCGCAACCTTCGGTTGCTTCACGAGTTTGTCGCAAGCGACAAACTCGCAGGTCTTTTTGTTAACAAAAATCAATTTCTTAACAAAATAATCTAACAAACAAAAGGCTGCCCGGAACTTCCAGACAGCCTTAATTTTTTCTTCGCGAGTTACTGACAAGATTTCCAGTTAACAAAAATCAATTTCTTAACACGCAATTCTATTGGTTAACAGCGCGCCTAGTTTCACTTAGAATCCAAGTCTTACAACAACTCCGCGAGCATTTCCTGTGTAGGTTGTAGCACTCTGGTCATTTACGTCGTCATAGCAGAATCCGTAAGCAAGTCCGCCGCGTTCGCTGTGGTCATGCCAGAATTTTGCGTAGTAGTTGCAAGGTTCGCCATTGTAATAAGCAGACGCATTGTTCCAGTAAACATCTGGTTCCATATGTGCAACATGGCGGTTCAAGGCAGCACAAATCCACGCTTCAAGAGCAAGTTCCATTGCATTTCCGCTAGCTAAAACGCCGTAACCTTCAAGAACTTCAGAAGTGCTTGGTTTGCCGTAAATTGTGTAAGTTGTTCCAGCGCTTGCAATTGTTCCGTAAGCTTCAGTGCAGTAGAAGTAAAGATTTGTTCCGTCTCCTGTAAGAGTAAATTTTCCCTGTGGATGAGTTACAGTCTGGCTTTTTGAAGCAATTATATTCCAAGTTTCAGCAACATAAGAATCAAAATAAGAACCGTAAGCACCGCCGTTTCTGTTATCAAATCCGGCTTTACAAGGAGCTACAATTCTGTATTCGCCTACGAGAGTGTCAAATTCATCTGGCATTTCATCAACAAAAGCTTTCCAGATTGAGTCTCTTGTTTTTGAAATTCCTGTCTGCTGAACATTTCCATCTTTGTCATAAACATTTATAAGAACTGGGAATCCAAGCTGATCTACCTGAGTTGTGTTTACCCAGAATCCGTTTGAAGCAACTGTAAATTCAAGCCAGTCAAAATAAATATTGTAGTTAGGGTCAGCGGTGTTGCTCAAAGAAGGAAGCACTACACCACCAGAAATTCCATTCATTGTAAGAGGAGCGCCGTAAGAATAGTAAATGCGTCCGGCACTTGCATAAGGCATTTGGAATCCGCTTGATTTTACATCAGCTAAAGTATACTGCCATGAAGAAGATGAAGAGTCGCCAATTGGCACTAAAGTTCCGTCAGGTTTTGCATAGCACCAAACATTGCTTGTGTTCATACAGATTATGTAAATGTAAATTTCGCTGTCTGCAAAAGCGCCGTTTGTACAGTTCTGGAATTGGAAGGTAAGCTGCATTCCGTTGCTTAAAGGAACAAGACTTGAAAAATCGTTTGTGTCAGTAGAAATTCCGTTTTCGCCGTAACTAGAAGATGATGAACTTGATGAAGATGAGCCCGAACTTGAAGATGATGAATCAATTTTTGTAAATGACCAAAGTTGTGCTGAACTTTCATTCCATGTCCAAGTCTGAACATTTGCTCCGTTATCTTCAGAAGCGGCGCTCACATCAAGAGAAAGTCCTGAATGAACATTTATAACTTTGTAATATCCGTCAGCAAGTTTTGTAATTGCCCATTTTTGATTTGCAGTTGAATTATTTGTTTCCTGAACAACATTTGTGCCGTCAGTTGTTCCCCAGTTGTAAGCCGTAAGAACAAGTCCTGAATAAACATTTTGAATAATCCAGTTTCCGTCAGAAGCTTGAATCAATTTCCACTGCTGATTTGCCTGATTGTCGCCATAAGCCCACTGATGAATATTTGAACCTGATGTAGTTGACCAGCCGTCGTTATCCAAAGATTTTCCTGAGCATTTTGCAATAATTTTGTAAACCGCATCAGCAACAAGGTCAGATGAAGAAGTTACTGAACTTGATGAAGAAGATGAAGATGAAATTGATGAAGAAGATGAAGATGAACTTGATGAAGAAGAGCTATCAACAGTAACAGAAACGCTAACTGATGTAATTTCTGAACGTGATGAACCGTAAACTGCGGCAACACCAGCCTCGTAAGTTCCGCTCGAAGAAACAGAAATTACAGTGCGTGCAAAATTTGAAGAAGTAGAAACATAATTTCCGTTAAGATAAAAAGCCCACGCTTCTGGCATTTCAGAAGGACAGCCCCACGCAAGACCAATTGAATTTGCTTCAGCAGTATCTGCAACAAGACCAAATGGCGCTGTTATAGACGAACTTTGTGTGTAAGGATCGCTAGAAGTATTTGATTCGCCAGAAACTGAAACATCAATTCCTTCGGCACTAGAACGCAGTCCGTTTTTATAAGCTGCAACTGCCACAACGTGATTTCCAGCAGAACATTCAATTTCAATCTGCTTTAAAATTGTTGTTTCACTAACTCTTTCTCCGTCAAGATAAATGTACCAGCCTTCAACACTTTCTGACGGACAGCCCCAGGTAAGTTTTACAAGATTGTCAGTTCCGGTATCTGCAACAAGACCAAATGGTACTGCAATAGACGAACTTTCAGAAACTGAATCTGAAACTGAAACTATACTTCTTGAAATTCCACTTTCGCTCAATAAATTTGAATCATCAAGAATTGCGTTGCAACTAACGAACGTAAAAACTGATGCAACAAGAACTGTTACTAAACCTCTTGCCGTTTTTTTCATTTTTTCTCCCAATATGCTGATTTTTCTAAAAGCATATTTTTTTGATAAGTTTTTTCCAGAAAAGCTTTTTCTCGGAATCTTACAATAATTATCAACTGGAGATTTTCAAAAAAAAAGAAGGACGTTTTTCAGAAAAGTTTGTTTATTTTTTCAAAACCGAATAAGTGCCACTAAAATTCACTATTTTTAACGCATTTTTTCGGTTGCCGAAATTTCTTTAAGAATCTGACTTATTGCACTTCTTAAGCGCCGCTCTCTTTCAGTTCCTTGTAAGCCACTTTTTTGTATAAAACCAATGTCGTAAAAACCAAGCGCATTTCCGGCACTGTGAAAAATAAAACCTTCTTTGTACGGACCGTTTTCAAGAACGATTTTTGGTACAAGTCCAATTCCAAGTCCCAAAGCTGCAAGTGCCATTACCGCTTCATTTCCTTCAGTTTCTGCCGCAATAACTGGCACAACATTCCGGCTTTTTACCCACGAATCAAATCTAACGCGGGCCAAACCTTCCTTAGGCAAAATGAGCGGAACCGAAGAAACTATATCTTGCGGACTGCCGCTTACCTTAGTGTAAGGCCCAGAACTGCTTGCGGCAAAAACCAGCGGACTTTTTTTCATCGAAATGCACTCTAAATCAAAGGGCTTCGTCTGCGGAATTGCGGCAACTGCAATATCAGCGCCACCTTCCCTAACCGCATTAAGCGCGTGAGCAGGGTCGCCAGTTTCAACAGAAAGATGAAGCAGCGGATAAGTTTCTGTAAGTTTTTTTACAAAGGGCGGCATAATCGAATAACAGGCAGTAACGCTCGCAAAAACGTGCAAAGTCCCTGCAAGTTCATTTTTGTCATTTATAAAAGAAGACGAAAGTTCATTTTTTTGTTCAATACATTTTTTTGCAAATTCAGCAAATTTTTTTCCGTTTTCAGTAAGCACCACTTCGCGAGAACTTCTGTCAAACAAAAGAGTTCCATTTTCTTCTTCAAGGCGACTTATCATTCTGCTTAACGCCGACGGACTCATATTTAAGATTTTAGAAGCCTTTGCAAAGTGAAGGGTCTTGCTCAAAGTTAAAAACGCATTAAGTTCGTAAAAATCCATAATCAATATTTTAGTCTGATTTTTAACTTTTTTTAAGCCGATAAATACTGTATAATAGAACTTGTTAAAAAAGTTTGATATTGTAAAAAAAATACAAGTTCCAGGAATTTAATGATTTTATTTTGGAGGAAATTGACCTATGAAAAAATTAGTATTATCTGCGCTGGCAGCCCTTGTTTCGTTTAGCGCATTTGCCTATGATTCAACAAATTTTACGCCGGAAGGAAAATTTTCTTCCTATACAAAAACCGAATATGCGGTAACATCAAAATTTGGCGAATTCTACCGCAGCGTGGTTTCAAAAGATGTTTTTGTTTTTGATGACACAGGACTAAAACTCGAAACTTCAAGTTACAGTGCAAAAGATGAACTTCTTGGAAAAATTCAGTACAAGTACGACACAAGCCGCAACTTAAGTTCAGAAACTTACACAGACAGCAACGCAAATGTAGTCTGGACAACAAAAATTGAATATCAGAATGATGGAAATATTAAGCAGGATTCAGAATACGACGCAAGCGGAAATCTTATTTCAAGAATCATCTACAAGTACAATGCAAATAAAATTACAGAAAATTATTACAACGGCGACGGACTTCTTCTTAGCCGCAGAATTAAAACTGTAAACGAAAACAACAAGCCACTTGAAATTGTTCAGTATTTTGGTGACGGAACTTTGTGTTTAAGACAGGAATTTTCTTATCTTGAAAATTCAAAAATTTCTTCAGTAGAAGAATATGATGAGCACAACAATATCCGCGAAAAAACGCTTTACAAGTATGATGCAAACGGCAATTTGGCAGAAGTTCAAATTTACAACAGCGCAAATAATTTGGTAAAACGCAACAGTTACAAAAATGATTCAAAGGGCAATCCTACAAGAATCACTTTCTACGAAGTTGCAGAAAAATTTGGCACAACAACAAATGAACTTCAGGCAATTACAGAATTTGCTTACAAACAGTAAAATTTTTTACGTACAGTAAATTTTTCTTTTTGCAAATCATTCCTACAGTTAATGTAGGGATGATTTTTTTTTGCAGAATTGAATAATTCTAAACCATAGCGCGAACCTGTCGAAATCAAGCGACTATTACTGATAAAATTTTCTGTTAGGTCAAAATTCGAGTTTTTGAAATTATCATCTAAGCGCCGATTGAGAGTGTCGAAATCAAGCGACACACTAGAATATGCTTTCGCAAAAAGTCTCAAGCGACACACTCGCAGTCTATTACAGATGGTGGTTTCGACAGGCTCAACCACCGGGTCTTGCATTTTCCTACACCTTTTTTGTAACTTTCTAATTAAAACTCGAAATTCGACCTGTTAAGAAGTGAATTTTTTATTTGACAGGAAAATTTTCTGGTAAGTGGCGCAGAATATGCTTCCGCAAAAAGAAAGCATCAATTACAGATGGTGGTTTCGACAGGCTTAACTACTGGATTTTGTAGTTTTCTACGCGTGTGTTACCAATAGAATTTTCAGTTAAGCAAAAATCAATTTCTTAACAAAAATTATCTCGCAAGTAATAAAATTTGTGTTTTTTTAGTAAAGCCTAGCCCGCTATGGAGGCCCGGAGTTCCTGCGCGAAGCGCAGGAATGAGCGAATAGCGAAGGCCGGAACAGCGGTCGTAAGTAAAAACACACGCTCCAAAGAAAATCAACTCAGCTTAAAAAGCATTGCGCTGTGCTTTGGAATAAACTGGGTAAAAATTGCATTTCCGGCAATAGGGAAAAGATCTTTTTTTGCCCACAAATCCCGCACTGCGTAAGTTGAATTTGGGTTGAGCCCATAAACTTCGCTAAGATTTACAAAAACATCGGCATCTTCGTCGCTTATATTGAACATTGCAAGGTAAATTCCGTTTTGTTTTGCAGGACACAGGGAACTTTTACTCTGCCACACAACCTGATTTTTACTTCGGCTTACCAAAAGCGGTTCAAAAGAATATTTGTTAAGGAAAAGCACTTCTTCGTTGCAAATTAAATTCAAAGTCCGCTCGTCAAGCTGAGTAAGGTCAGTGCCAAGCATTAGCGGACTTCTAAAAATACTCCACAGGGTAAGCATTGTTTTTTCTTCGTCTGGGGTAAAATTCGTATTTCTTTCGCTGCCCCAACCTTTTGAAAGTTTTCCAAGTGGAATCATATCGCAGTCAGGCCAGTTTCCGCCTCCTACGTGACGCTGCCAGGTTTCGCAACGTTCGAACATATTTTTAAGCAAAGCCCAGTTATCCCAAAAATCATCTGTAATACGCCACATATTTGCATATTTTTCCATATGCCAGGCTTTTTCGATTACGGC
>CAZXCR010000055.1:0-8487 GCA_964639315.1 uncultured Treponema sp.
ATAAATTTGAGGACTTTATAAAAAGTTCTTATTACGGAAAAGTTTATGGGATTGTTTTAAAAGAAAAAAGAAAAAAAAGAAAAATCTAAAAGTGAAAGTCTTGTAAAGGAAGCACAGGAAGAACTTTTAGCCGAAGAAAAAAATGATATGATTAAGGGCATCGAAGAGCTTGCCGACACTGCGGTTAAAGAAGTTATGATTCCACGCATTGATGTTGACTTTATTTCAATAGAAACTGGCGGTTCTGAACTGTTGCAAAAAATAACTGAGTCTGGGCATTCGCGGTTCCCTGTTTATTCAGGTTCGATTGATAATGTTGTGGGCGTTCTTTATGTAAAAGATTTGATAAAAGTTTACGCTGCAAAACAAGAAGTTGATTTAGAAAAAATTATCCGCAAAGCATATTTTGTTCCGGAAAGTAAAAAAATTGACAGTTTGCTCAGGGAATTTAAAAGACGTCATATTCACATTGCAATTGCAATTGATGAGTACGGCGGAATGAGCGGAATTGTTTGCATGGAAGACATTATTGAAGAAATTGTTGGCGACATTCAGGATGAATTTGACAACGAAAGAGAAGATATTATTCCGCTGTCAGACAATGTGTGGCTTTGCGACGCGCGTGTAAATTTAGACGATTTGAATGAAACTATAGGCGCAAATTTTCCTGTAGAAGATTTTGATACTTTAGGCGGATTTGTGTTTGACCTTTTTGGAAAAATTCCTGTTAAATTTGAAAAGACCACCTGGAATAATTACGATTTTATTGTGCAGGAAATGGAAGGTCATAAAGTTAATGTTATAAAAGTGATTTTTCATAAAACAGAAAGCGAATAATTCCATCAGTTTTTGACTTGGATTTTGGTGATAAAATGAAAATAAAAGTGAATTTAAAGAAAATTTTTGTCCTTTCAGTTTTTGTATTTTTTTTTGATGCTTTTGCCCAGAATTCTAAAGCAAAATCCGCAGTGGAACTTTATAATTCAGCAAGAAAATTTCAAGAGCAGGACGATTATTTTTTAGCACTTGAACTTTACAAAGAAGCTTTGGATTTGAATCCGCAGTACGGCGACGCTTGGTATAATCTTGCGCAGTGTTCGTATTGTTTGGGAAATTACGATCTTGCAATTTCGTATGCTGAAAATGCAGCTTTGTATTCACCAAATATGAGCGATATTCAGAATTTGCGTGGAATGGCGCTGGTTTCGCTCGGGCGTTTTGATGAAGCAAAAGAAGTTTTTAATTCAGTTTTAGAAAAATTTCCAAATGACATAAATTCCCGCTTTGGACTTGCTGAACTTAATCTTTACGAGGGAAAAATTTCGGGGGCGCAGGGGCTTTACGAAGAAGCTCTAAGACGCGATTCTACAAATTCAAAGGCACTTCTTTCGCTAGCTTTAATCAGTTCAGAAAACGGCAATTACAATGCGGCTGAAAATTACTTAAATCAGGCTTTTCTTTATCATTCAGGCGACCCGCAGGTTCATTATCTTTCGGCATATCTTGCTTCGCGCAACGGAAATCTTAAAGACGCGGAACTTCGGGCAAAAAGTGCGGTTTTAGTAGACGGCAATTACGACAAGGCTTATGCTCTTCTTGCGCAAATTTTGTATGCTGAAAAACGCTATGCTGATGTAATTGATTTTTGTGAGTACAGAATCAGTAAAAATAGAAATTTAAGTGACGCTTGGCATCTTCTGGGGCTGGCTCAGGAAAAACTTAATAAAAAAGACGATGCAATTTTGAGTTTTGAAGCGGGGCTTTCTGTAAATCCAGAGGACGAAGTGCTTCGACTTGCGCTTGAGCAGCTTGTGTCTTCTTATGTTGATTTAGAAGATGAACGCAGAAATGACTGGGCATCTTACCATGCACAAAAGGCGCTTGAATATGAAAAAATTTACGACGGTCCTTCAGAACGCTTTGAATACCAAAAGGCGCTCTCGATTGCACCTTATAATCTTGAGTTTAGGCAGTCTTTTGCTGATTTGCTTGAGCGGGAAAATTTATACGAATCTTATCTTGAGCAGCTAAAATTCATTAAGGAAAGCAAAAATTCTTCTTCCGCTGCTGCAACTGAAAATCAGATTCAGCGAGACGAAAATTCGCCGTCGGTTTCTTCTGTAAAAAAGAGCGCTGCTGAAATAAAAAATGCTGATGTTATGGAAGCGCTTGAAAGTATGCTCAAAAATAATCTTAGTGCAAAGTGGAGCGTTCAGCCGTTTTATTTAGACAAGTGCCGCTGGAAAATTGGAATTTATTTTAAGGAAAGACCAGTTCAGTTTTTGCATGCGGGACTTGAAGAAATAATTGCAAAAAGCACAAAAGATATTTTTGAAGGAATTCCCCAGACTTCGGTTGATGTAAAAAGCGACGCGGTTTCTGGATACGGGGAAGCGTTTAAGGCGGCGCGCAAAAATCATCAGGATTATTTTGTAATTTTGAATTGTCAGGAAACAGAGCGCAGTTTTGAAATAAATGCAGAAATTTATTCAGCAAGAACTGGAACTTTAACGTCTTCTCTTCACATTTACAGAACCGGAAATAATAAGGTTGCAAAAAGTCTACGGTATTTTAGGCAGAGCATTCTTGGTATGCTGCCAATCCGCGGAAAAATTTTGAAAAATTCTTCTGGAACTTTGCTGATTGACCTTGGAAAAAATGACGGAATAAGTTTGAATGCGGAATTTGATGTGGTAAAAAAAGGGTCAATTCTTACAAATGACAAGGGACCTGGAATTTTTTACAAAGATTCTGATTTGCTTGGAAAATTTATTGTAAAGAACGTAAACGAGGAACTTTCTGAAGGCGAGTACACTAAAAAAGGTTTTTACGACACAATGAATATTGGTGATGAAGTGGTTTTAGTGCGGCAAAATGATTCTGACGATTCTGAAAGTCTTGCAGAGGACACAAGACCTGCCGCAAATACTTTGGGAAATCCTGCAACTGCCCAGGCAATAAATGAACAAAAACAAAATTTAGCAGAAGATTTAAAATCGCACCTTGAAGAAACTGAACTTTTGCGTCTTATAAAAAATATAAAATAAGTGCGCGAGTTTGTGGCAGGCATACGGTTGCTTCGCGAGTTTTCTTGCGAAAACTCGCGGTCTTTCTTGATAAGAATTTATTTTCTTAATGCACAATTTAAGCCAAGCTTAGCCCCGATTGTAGCGGCGCGAAGCGTTCAAAACCGCAGGTTTTGAATGAAACCGCGGAAAGCGGGTTTCCTAAAAAAGTTTCAGCCGGAACGTAAAAAAAATTCCTAAAATGTAAAAAAATTCGCTCCAAATAAGTAAAACTTACAACAAACTCGAACTTTCACCTTTTAGCTTACTCTGGAATTTCGTAAAGATCCAATGCACTTTCTGACCACTTTCTCGAAACTGCCGGATAATCTTCCTGCAACTCAAGAAATTTTGAAAGGGCTGCCTTGTAATCGCCGGTAAAATAATAAGATTCCCCAAGATAAAATCGCGCTCTTTTGGCAACTTTTTCATTTCTGTTTTGTGCCAAAAAATTGTTTAGGTCACGGATTGCCTTTGTATAATTTTTTTTGATAAAAGACGTTCTTAGCACTTCAAACAAAAGATATTCGTCTCCGCTGGCAGGACTTACTAGGTCTTCTTCAAAAATATATGGTTCAAGAGAAAGTTGCTTTTGCTCAGCTTTTTTAGTAAGAGAAAGGGCTTCTTCTTGGGCTGCCAAACTGATTGTACTTTCGTGATTTTGTTCGTCCCCAAGAATGTCAATAAATGGAAGCGGCATTTTTCTAAGGGAATTTTCGTAAGTCTTCTTTTCGCTTTCAGTCTTTTGCTTGGGCAGTGAAATTTGGTCAGCTTTTTTTGTTTTTACCTTTGCGCCGTTTACAGTAGCATTTACGCCCGGAAGCACCATAGCGTAAGGTGCGCCTTCTCCTTCTTGCTCCAAAGAATCAAGTTCTTCATCGTAATACAAGTCTTCGTTTTCCCGGCTGCCTGTCATTGTTAAAGAAATTACCGCGTAATAATAATCGCATCTGTCGCTTACTCTGTCATTAAAACTTACGGTTCCCCGCGGAAGATTCGCAATCGGCTTTAGGGAAGAAATTTGCGAGTAACTTGTGATTGGTCTTGTGTCTCGGTAGATTAAAAGCGAGTTTATATAAAAATTCTGTGTTTTAAGCGGAAGATTCCAGGTAACTGTTATAAGCGAATTTGAAACGCCCATTGCTTCAATTCCAAAAACCAGCGGACTTGAATTTTGTGCAAAAGATTTTTCTAAAAAAAGAAAGGCAAAAATCGTAAAACTTATCCAGAATTTGACTTTTCTAAAATGCTTCATATTTGAATTGTGTATCAATTTTGACGGTTTGACAAGATAAACTGATTAAACTATTCTATATTATATGTTTGTTTCGGTGATTGCAGAGCCAGGAAGCGTTGATAGCGGAGAGGCACTTTTTAGTCTTTTGGCGCAGATGGGATTTAAAAAAATCCAAAAATGCTGCTGGGAAAATATGAGAATGAGCGAGGCGGATCTTGCTCTTCTAAAAAGAAATATTGACAATATCACAGATTATTACGACACCGTCCGCTTTTATCAGTTTCCGGTGAACGGAATGTTTGCAATTACTGAACTGAAACAGAAAAAATGGCGTAGATGCCAGCTAAAATCTGCGGATAAAAATAAAAAATCCCTTCCCCAAAAGTGACTTTTTTTTGCTAAACAAAAATTCGGTTAAGTCATTTTAAAAACACCCGACTAATGTGAAAATTTTGAAAGTTAACAATACAAAATCGGTTCAATAAAAATTTGACCGCGTAAAAATTTGATTTTTTTGTGAGGAAATAAAATGCTTGAAGATTTAAAAGAGCCAATTCAGACTTTAAAGCAGGAAGTAAACGACGTTTGGAACAGGCTTGATACTGATGAAATAAATAAAAAAATTGCTGAAAAAGAAGCGCTTACCACTGCCGCAGGATTTTGGGACGACAACGCAAAGGCTACAAAAGTAATGAACGACATAAAAATGTTAAAAGGTCGCATTGAACCCTGGCAGGATCTTATAAATCAGATTAATGATATGGAAACTCTTTATGAACTTGGAATGGAAGAAAATGATCAGGGAGTTGAAAAAGAAATTCAGGAACTTTACGACAAGGCAAAGGCGGAATTTGATCACCTTAGCATTTTGAATTTGCTTTCTGATGAAGTTGATAAAAACGACTGCTTCCTTTCGGTTCATTCAGGTGCCGGCGGAACTGAAGCTTGCGACTGGACTTTTATGCTAAGCCGAATGTATCAGCGGTGGGCGGAACGTCATGGTTACAAGGTTGAAGTGCTTTCTCAGGAAGAAGTTGAAGGCGGTCTTAAGTCTATAAATATGCGGATTTCGGGTCCTTATGTTTACGGTTACACAAAGGGCGAGGCTGGTGTGCATCGTTTGGTAAGAATTTCTCCGTTTGATGCAAATGCGCGGCGTCACACTTCTTTTGCTTCGGTTTACGTTTTTCCGGTTCTTGACGACAACATTGAGGTAAATATTGACCCTAAAGATTTGCGTGTTGACACTTACCGTTCTGGTGGAAAGGGCGGTCAGCATGTTAATAAAACTGAATCTGCGGTGCGCTTTACACATATTCCTACGGGAATTGTTGTTGCCTGCGACAGCGAAAGATCTCAGTTGATGAACAGAGCCACTGCAATGAGCATTTTGCGTTCAAGACTTTACGAATATTATAAAGAGCAGAAAGAAAAGGAAAATGAAAAATTTGCCGGTGAAAAAAAAGATATTTCTTTTGGAAGCCAAATTCGTTCGTATGTTTTCCAGCCGTACACAATGGTAAAGGATCACCGCACAAAATATTCTGTTGGTAACATTCAGGGCGTAATGGACGGCGATATTGACGGATTTTTGGATGCCTGGCTTACTGCAAAGTGGAAAGGTCTTCCTACATCAGATGATGATGACGATTTGGGCGATGAATAATTTTTGTAGCTTAAAGTAGAGTTTATGCGGGTCAGGTTTTTTTCAGTAAAAAAAATTTTCTTTTCTCTTGTTTTTATTTTTTTTGCAAGTTTTTCTTATGCTGATGACTGGATTTTGGCAGCTCAGAAATTTGATTTTGCAGAAAATAATATAAGCCGGAGTAGCTTGCTAGATTCGCAGTCGGAACTTTTGCCACGCCTTATTTTGGAAAGATTAGCTTCTGACCTTAGCCGCTACAGTCCGCAAGAAGAAATTGCACAGCGAGAAATTTCCTCTCTAACCACAGAAAGACTTTCTCTTTTCCTCCAGCTTTCAAAGGAAGTAAAGACCCGCGACAGTCTTATTTTGTCTTCGTCAGATTCAAAAACTTTAAAAAAAAATATTGCCGCTGAAGAAAAAAAAATCCAAGAGATTCAAGATAAAATTGATGAAAATTTAAAGAAGACCGAGGAAATAAAAAATCAACTTTCTCCTCCAGAAAATCTTTTTCCTTCTGAAAATAATTCTGGTGGCGCAAATAAATTTTTTGACCGGCTTTCAAAATTTTTTACGGAAGAAAAAGATGATGAAATTCAAGGTCAGATTGAAAATGTAAAACTTTATAAAGACAGCGAAAGTGCTCTTTTTGATTCGGGCGGAACTGCCTTTGAAAATTCTGATTTTGAAAAAAAAGTTCTCGCTGCAAAAATTAATGCGCTTGTAACGGGCGTAATTACTGCCTACGGAAATTATGTTTCGGTTACGGTTTCGCTTTATACTTTTCCCGGAAAAAATCTGCAGGGAAGCATAACAGAAGTTGGTTCTCTTGATGACTTTTTAAAAATCGCTTCGAACATTGCGTTTCGTATGGTTCCGCTCATTACAAATAATCTTCCAGTTGAAATTTTTATTACGCTGAATCCGGAAGAATGTGTAAAAAATGTGCGGCTTTCTGTGGACGGGGTTGTGCACAATGGAATTCCAGAAAAGCTTACGGTTTCTTCTGGTCTGCATAAAATTCAGTTTGAGTGCGAAGGTTATCTTTCAAAAAGTTTTAGTTACAATTTTTCTTCTGCTAATCAATTTCACATTTATGCAGTTCTTTCAAAAGAAAATTTAAATGAAATTAGTTTTAATCTTTTGAATCCGGCAAATGGAAAATTTTACGCGAACGGAAGATATGTTGGCGATTCAACTTTGGAAAATTCAGGCACTTTTATCAGCGTGAATGGCGAAAATGTTTTAGGTCAGTTTGTTTCGGAAAATCATTCAGTAAAAAAAGTAAAAAAGCAAATTACTGATGAAAATGGAAAAACTAAAACTGTTGAAGAAGAAGAAGTGGGTGAGCCGCTTTCGTTTTTTTATTTTATTTCGCCAGATTTGCAGCAGGAAGAGCGGCCTCTTGCAGTAAAGTCGGTTGCCCAGGATAATCACGCGGTTATTGAAAAGCGCAGAATTTGGACTTACCGCGGATACTCTTCGCTTGTTCTTTCGCTGCCATTTACACTTTTTACGAGCGGAAAATATCTTGCCGTGAGCAGAGCATATTCTTTGGGAAGTCTTGATGATTATGACGACGTTGTGTTCTGGAGTGCAATGCGTTACGGCGGCCTTGCGCTTACTGGTGGTAGTGCCGGATTTTTTGTGTACGAAGTTGTGCGCTACTTAATTGCGGCAAATTCTGTTCTTCCAAAAAATGCTTTTCCTGTTGAAAGTGATGAACTTAAAAATTCAGTAGAAATTTTGCCAGTGGACGAGCAGGTAGAAAAAATTGAGAGTCTTGAAAAAAATCTGAATGAGGACAAAAATACAAGTTCGGAAGAAGAAAATTTTAGCGCAGATCAAGAAAATTTTGAAACTGTAGAAAATAAAGAATAATGAGGATTTTATGGCTAAGCTTTCGTTTGCACAGAAATTTAAGTCGCTTTTTGGTTTTTATAAAACTGCACCAAAAGAATATTTTGAAGAACTCACAGACGCTCTTATTGAAGGCGATTTGGGCGCAAAAAATGCAGTTGAAATTGTTGATGAACTTGAAAAAATCTGCAAGGAAAAAAAGATAAATTCTCAGGAAGAAATTGCGCTTGAACTTAAGTCGATGCTTTTAGGTCTGCTAAAAAAAGCGCAAATTTCTTTGGATAAATCTAAGGTCAACGTTTTTATGGTGCTTGGCGTGAATGGAGTTGGAAAAACAACTTCGGTTGCAAAAATGGCACGGCTTTATTCAATGCAGAATTTTAATGTGATTATGGCTGCGTCTGACACTTTTAGGGCGGCGGCGGTAGATCAAATTTCTATGCACGCAGAAAAACTTGGTCTTAGGGTTGTAAAGCATCAGATGGGAAGCGATCCTGGGGCGGTTGTGTTTGATGCCTGCGATGCTCTTCGTGCTTGCGGCGGTGGAATTGTGCTTGCTGATACTGCCGGTCGTCTTCATAACAAAGAAAATCTTGTAAATGAACTTAAAAAAATTGAGCGGATTGCGTCTTCAAAAGCTGACCCAGACTGCTGCTATAAAATTCTTGTAATTGATTCAACTA
>CAZXCR010000056.1:0-8372 GCA_964639315.1 uncultured Treponema sp.
GTCATCAAGTGTAAGAGTAAGCAGGTATGTTGATTTTTTTTCTGGATCTACAGTTACTGTTATTTCAAGAGTTTTTTCTTCGTCTTCGCTTAAGGTTACTGTAATTGTTGCTGTGCTTACTGCTGTTACAGAACTTGAGCCTGTAATAGTTATTGTGTCAGCATCGTTGTCTACTGTGGCAGTTGCAACATTTGAATCACTTGAAACAGGAGCAAGCATTGTGCCGTTTGTAGTAACATTGATTGTTACTTCATCACCTGGTCCTACAGTTGCTGTTGTGTCTGCACTAATTGTGTATTCCTCACCAGTAGCCTCTGTACCCGGACAGCCAGTAAGTGTTACCGCGCCCACCAACGCAATTAAGAGGGCTGAAAAAATTCCAGCCAAACTTTTAAACTTTTTCATAAAATATCCTCCTATGGCTTTATGAAATTCTTGTTTTTAGATATTGCAAAAAATCACCTGTTAAAAAAAAAACGGCTTTTCTGCAAAAAAATTATTCGCTTTTGCTTACGTTAAAAATCTCAATGCTATCCATTGCTTTTCCGTCGTAATCAAAGAAAGCATATTTCCAGTCGCCCTGTAAGTCTCCGCCCCAAGCAAAAAATCCTGAAGCTCCACAGTCAACACTTTCTTCAATTATGTGGCGGAAAGAATTTGCCTGATTTGAAACAGAACCTTCAAGAATTGTTGTAGCGGTACTGTTGTAAGTTACGCTTGTTGTAGTTAAATCGCTGTAAACTGCACTTGTGTCAGGGTCAATTAAATGCTGAGCGGCATAACTTAAATCAGAATAATTTGAATCGTATTCGCCGTAATTCCAGTACATTGAACTTTCTACAACCATTACTTCTTTACCGTAAGTTTCTTTAAATTCGTTTACGTTTTCTCTAAGGCTCGCAATTGTTCCATGGCTTGATTCCCACGGATAATAAGAAAGTCCCAGAATATCGTAGTCAAGGCTGCTTGAAATAGACTGTGTAATTACGCTGGTAGGCTTTCTGTTTGTTACGTGCAAAATGATTTTTATATTGCTGTTAAAACTGCGTACTGCATCGCAACCAGCTTTTAAATAGGCAGTAAAATTTGTGCTTCCAACAGTTCCGGCAATAGTTGAACTTGCTGCAGTTGTACTTGAACCGTCGTATTTTGTGTGAAGCAAAATTCCTGAATCAATTTCATTTCCTACCTGAACATAATCTGGCTCACAATCAGCTTCTTTCATTGAAGTTAAAACTTCTGTTGTGTAAGAAGAAATTTTTTCTGCCATTTCATCTGCGGTGGTTATGCTCTGCCATGCGTACGGAATAATCTGCTTTCCTGGATCTGCCCAAGAATCTGAATAATGGAAGTCGAGCAAAACTTTTAATCCAGCTTCTTTTGCGCGGGAAGCAAGACTAATTGTGCGAGTAAGATTATTCATTCCCTGAGATTCAGTAAATGAATCGTCAACAACGCCGTTTGTTACAGCATTATCTGGGTCAACCCAAAGGCGAAGGCGGATTGTATTTACTCCGTGATTTTTAAGAATTGTAAAAATGTCAGTTTCGGTTCCGTCAGTTTCGCAATATTTTTTGCTGCAGTCAGTTTCGTAGTAGTAAACGTAAGAAGCATCAAATCCGCGTACATAGTCATCAGGCAGGTCTACGTCTACAAAATAAGAATCTTTTACTTCGCGCTCGGCTTCAGTGTCGGTAATTGAACTTGTGTCGGCAGCAGGAATTTCGTCAGTTGCAGAAGTGTCTGTTACGCCGGAATTACTTCCTGTGTACGAAGGAATTTGGCAGGAGAAAAAAGAAAACATAGCGATAAGTCCAAATGTGCATTTTACTAATTTTGATTTTTTCATAATAAATCCTCAAATTTAAGGGCATTTTTTAAAGTGCCGGTGGTTTAAGAAAAATCTTTTTACCATCAGCACGGAAAAATGCACCTTAGTCGGCTGCAGCTACTGTGTAAGACAAGGCATTTGTAAAGTCGATTGCTAAAGTCTGACCGCCATCGCTTACTGTGGCTGCACTAGATGGAATACAGTCGCGCATTGTCATTTCATTTGCTTCATCTTGTGAATTCCACTTATAGCTTGTTGCAGTTACAAAAATCTTAAGTTCGTTACCACTTGCTGCACTTGCAATTACTGAAAGAGGAATTTTGTATTCAATTACAGTTGCAGTAGTTCCGCTTTCGAGGGAAGTTTCAACTCCGTCACTTCTGCCAGAAGATGAAATCCACACAGAATCTTGCATTTCTGCTGATGAAAGAAGGTGACTCAGGAAGAAATCTACGCTTTCAAAAGTTGCATTTGTTGCAGGACCGTAGTAACTGTTGTAATCACTGTCGGTATTTGCCTTTCCAGTTTCAGTTGATGAAGAATTGTCAATTAAAATATTGATTCTGTCGCCATCACCGAAAGCAAGGTTTCCTTCAATCGCAATGTAAAGGCTTGTTGCATCGTTTGTAACATAAACTTTGCTTAAGTCATAATTTTCTTCGCTTGAATAAGAATCGCTGCTTACTGTTGCAGTTTGCCATGCGTCTTCATCAAGAACACCGTCCAAAGTTACAAGCTGTGGTGTAATGTTTACTGTAAAATCTCTTGTATAAGACGAAGCGTTAAGTTCTGGAATAAAGCCTTCAACTGTAAAAGTTGCAACAAAGTCGCAGTCTTTTAAGTCAGTGTCGCATAAAATTGTAATTCCATCGCTGCTTGTTCCCAAAGTAAAGTTCGAGCTTGTTAAACTTACGCTTTCATCATCAGTTGCAAAAGTTAATGTAGCATCGTCTGTTAAACTTACGGCTGCGTTTGTTGGAATTGTAATGTATTTTCCAGTTGTGCTGCTTGCGGTAGAAAAAATAACGCCCTCAGTAATTGTTTCGTCAGCAAAAAATGGTTTTACTGATATTTTCTGATTCAAAGTTCCTATACTGCGGCCTTTCTGATCTCCTTCTGCACACACAAATCCGTTCAGTTTTACTTCAACGCTGTCTATGGAATTTCCTTTTACCGTTTGAGCGTCAAGTAAAGCGCAAATTGGAGCCATATTCAAACTAAAAACAGTTCCGCTTTTGTTTAATGAACCGGCACTTTCGCTTACAGAATTTACTGAATCCAAAATTACTTTTCCTTCAGAAATTTTGTAAACTGCCTGACTTGTTTGCCCCGTAGTAGAAACGTAATTTGCGGTTAAGCTTCCGTTTAAATCGTAAGTAATAGAACCGTCATTATTTACAGTTCCAGACATTTTTACTTTCTTGCTAAAATTAACTGCAAGACTCGCTCCCGAAACTGAAGAAAAATCTGTTGTAGAAATTCCGTCAAAATACCAGCATTTGCCGTCTATACTTGCACTTCCTGTTGCTTCAGTCAAAGCACTCTCCTGTTCAGAACTCAAAGTACTCTGCAAAAATTCACAGGAAGAAAAAGAAAATATTCCAAGAATACAAACTGCGGCAAACTTGAATCTATTAAAATTCATTTTTTTCATCTTCGCTCCTATTAAAAAACCTACTCTACAGTTACTGTTGCAGTTTCTGTAGAACCGTCAATTGTAATTGTAAGTTCTGAACCAAGCGTAATTCCTTCAGCAAGGAAATTTACGTAATAATCTGTTCCTTCACGACCGGCACCGTAAATTGTTCCGCCATCGCGTACTGACCACGGACGAAGCCAGTTATTTGCCTTTACCAAAGAAAATTCTGCAGAAGTTGTAGTAATTTTTACGCCTTCGTAGCTTCCTTCGCCATCTTTTATGGTGATATTTTCTACTGTATTGTCCCAGTCATTAAATTCGCCTGGAATCGAATAATTTCCGTCATCAATAGGAAAATTTGTAAAAACAAAACTTACAGTTGCAGCTTCCTGATTGTGAAGACCGTTCGCATCTGGACAGCCCGTAAGACAGAAAATTCCCGCCCCACAGATTAAAGCTGAAAGTATTGCTAAAATATTTTTTTTCATCTTTAGTGTACTCCTTAAAAACACCGCATCAGCGGCAACTCGGGAGGTTAACGGCAGTTTTACAAACAAGTCTGAAAACTGCTGCTATAAAAACTGCACGAATGCAATTTTATCTTACCTACCTTAAATCCTTAAAAAAATCAGTGACTAAATCAATCTGCCGCTTAAAGAGACCAGATTAAACCTAAAGAAATCTGACTCTTTGTTGTGTCTTCTTCGAGGGAATTCAGCAGATAAGTTCTGTGTGAAGGCTTATTCTGCGGATCATCTGCGCGGTACAAACTGTAGTTGTTATCTTCATAAGGATTCATACCGTAGCAAAAGTGAATCCAGAAAAATGGATTTCCCGGAAGTGGAACCTTGTTGATTTTTACACCAGTTGCAAGTCCTACAGGAACTGCAGTTGGATCATCTTCTGAATAAGTGCGTACTACAGCGCCTGCGTGAACATTCAATGTGCTGTTTACGTCAAGGCTAAGCATAAATGAATTAAACATTGCCTTGTAATCATAAGAATTTCCGCTTTCCCAGTCGTTATAGGTAAGGCTTACAGCATAGTCAAAAACAAGTTTCTGAACGCCTAAATCTGCAAGGGTAATTTCAAAGCCGGCTTCGTTTACATAAGGAACCAGTTCGCGATTTGCACTTGTTTCTTCAGCAAGGCGATCAAGATTTGCAACGCCGTAAACGCTAAATACAATGTCTTTTTCAAGAAGTGAATTAAGGTCAAAGTCCAAAACTGGCTGTGCGCGAAGTGACATTAATCCGCTGCTTAAAGCGTCTGTGTCGTTCATTGCAAAATCAGAATCAAGACTGAAGTTTAAGAAATCAGTTGCCTTCCAGTTAGCTGCAAGAGATGTGCTCAAAGTGTCTGCGCCAATGTCATCATAATCCTGACCGTCGCTTCCCCAAACTGAATCTACATCTTCACCTGCATAACTTTCTTTTAAGCTGACCTTGAATGAATCATTTTTGCCAAACAAGCTTACTCTTGCTGCGGCTGCAATTGAATTCATACCAAAGTCAACGCTGCTTCCAAAAGTTCCAATTCCGTGTGCTTCAAACTGTGCCATTTCAAGAGGTTTTGCCCTAAAGTAAGCTGAAACTGCGTTTGTATTTGCTGTGTTGTAAAAGAAAAGTTGATCAGCAGTAGTTTTGCTTCCAAAAGTTAAAGCTGCCTGATAATTGTCTTTGTAAGTTACGTCTAAAATATCATAAAGACCGTAAGTTCCGCGCATTTGGCTTAAAGCTGCCACACCGTTTATTTTAAAATCACCAATCTGACTTAATTCTTTACCGGTGCGCAATTCTGTAAATCCCTTGCCTACATCGTTCCAGCGGTCAATTACGTTGTAAATTCCTGCAAATTCGCTCATTCCGTTGGCCTTTAAGTTTCCGTAACCAGCAAGTGCTTCAACCCACGGAGTTTTAATGCCGAGTCCCATTTTGTTAAACGAACCAATTGCGTTGTCGCTGCCGTTGTAAACTGGACTGAACAAAAGCTCAACTAATTTCTGAAGTCCGTCGCCCCAAGTTACGTCTGGGACATTTCCGGCATAAGAATTTGACTGGAAAATAACCTTGTCAAAATCCCACACTGCAATTTCTGCATCAAGATGGAAAGTGGAATTTATGTCTCCCCAGAACCACCAGTTTGCGTTTGAAAGGAAATGATTCTGATCAAGCTCAAATCCTTTTTTCTCACCGCTTGCAACATCGCGAATCAAAAAGTCACTCTGGCTTGTAGTTTCAATCCAAATTCCCTGAAGAACCTTAGATCCGCTAGCAGCAGCCACTACCGGACTTGCATTTTCTTTTATTGCATTTGTTAAATCTTTATCAAGAGGAACTAAAAATCCGTCAGAAGCCGCCTGTGCAAAAAGACCTGCAGCCGACAAAAGTAAAGTTCCTGCAATCGCTGTAAATTTTTTCAAAATAATTCTCCCGTAAAAGTCAGCAGAAATAAAAACTTTAGTTTTCCTTTTTATAAAGTTCTACGTCGTCAAAATTGCCCCAGCAGTCCGGAGCAGTATCCAGATAAATTCCTACCGTAATCTGATTGTTGGTTACAGGAATTTCAATTTCGTATTTTTTCCAAACCTGCCAGCCTTCATTTACGATTTTTGAAGTTACCTGATTTTTTCCGTCGCCGTAATTTGCAGCAAACAGACGGATATTGTCTTCTCCGCCACCGCCCATTGCCCAAACTGAAAGTACGTAAGTGCCGTTTTCAATGTTTTCAAATTTCTGACTCAAAATTGATTCAAATCCGTTTCCAAGCCAGTATTTATAAGTCCATTTACCTGTGTGTGCGTTTCCTTTGTTGTTTTCCATATAGCAGGCAGTAGATGAACCGTTTAATGTCCAGTTGCCTAATTTGCCAGCTGAAATGCGAGCGCCACTTTCAAATGAAGGGTCTTCAATCAAGTTTACTTTTGTGCTTACTTCTACATTGATGTAAGGCTTAAAATCTGTACCTTCAATTGTTCCGTAAAGTTTTACGATTCCAGCTTTTGTTTCTGATGCCCAGTCGTGAGAATCCCATTTTACAGGAACAAGATATTCGCGGTCATTTGTGCGAACGATTTTTATTGATTCAGGAAGTTTTGGTGCAATGCCAGGCTTTGTAATTACAGTCTGAACTTCAGCTACATCATAAACTTTAAATGAATCTGCATTTTTTGCACTTCCGCCCCACACGTTAGAAACGCTGCCCTTTCCGCGAACAAGATTCCACACTGCTAAAGAAGGAAGAACTTTTCCGTTAAAATCAAACATTGCCTGATTTTCCCAAGTAGCTCCCTGTGTAGAAGAAAGACCTGCACCCTTTACAGGAAGCCATGCTGGTTCCCAGTAGAACACGCCAACTCCGCCCTGAACTGAAGCTACAGCGTCAATAATGTCGCGGACTGCAGTTGCCTGTCCCTGAACTGAAGCACGGTATCCGTCATTTGCAGTACTGAAAATCATAAAGTTGTTGCCCTGATCGTCGCCGTCTTCTTCGGTAAAGCCGTATGCTGTTTCTACAACTGCCATTTCCTTGCCGTAACGTTTTGCAAGATCCTGCATATTTTTCTTCAAATCTTCTTTTGTTCCGTGCCAGTATGTGTAGAACGAAAGACCAATAATGTCGTAGTCAATTTTTGCTTTTTTTACTTCATCAAAAACATAGCGGTAAAGTTTGTTATCGCCACCGTCTGCAAGATGAATTACAATTTTAATTTTCTGACCATTTTCTACAGAGCGGACTCCGGCAGAAGCTCTTTCAAGCAAGCGCATAAATTCTTTCATTCCGCCGATTTTTTCGCCGTTATTTGACCAAGTTTTTCCAATCGGCCACATAAATCCGCCGTTAAGCTCGTTTCCAATCTGAACTGCATCTGGATAACAGCCGGCATCTATAAATTTCTGTAGTGATTCTGAAGTAAATTTCTGAACTTCGTCTTCAAGTGCCTTTGCGTCAAGATTTTTCCAGTCCTGAGGCATATTCTGTTTTCCTGGATCAGCCCAAGTATCTGAATAATGGAAGTCAATCATAACCTTAAGTCCGGCTTTTTTTGCACGAACTGCCATAGGAATATCAACGTCCACACTGTTATTTCCGCCACCGTAAGCTTCACCTTTTTTAGCAATGCGTTTTCCAGCTGCGTCGTATACATCTTCTTCATAAACAGGTTTATTCCATACGCGAAGTCTTATCCAGTTAACTCCGTTATTTTTGAGGATATTGAATAAATCCTCCTCCTGACCCTGTTCGTTATAAAACTTTGCACCGTGCTTTTCCAGGTCAGAAAGCGAACTGATATCAGCACCCATCATAAAGTCGTCCGAAAGATTCGCTACCTGTTCCACAAAAATATTTTGTTTTACTCCATCTGCAGCAGCACTTTTTGCAAAAGCAAGTCCGCCAACAGCAAAAGCACAGAGTAAAAGTCCAAGAACTTTTTTCACTTAAAACCTCCTGATTTTTAGTCAACGTGAATAATTTACACGTGTTGACTTATTCTAAGGGTAAGTCCGAATTTTCCAGTTGTCAAGAAATTTTTTTTGAATTTGCGGGAATTTTTTAGGTGAAGAGAAAATTCGAGTGTGCTGCAGTTTTTACTTACTTGGAGCGAAGTTTTCTTTCTGCCACAAATTCTTTTTCTCGCGCACGCTGTGCGCTCGGCTGCAAATTTTATTACAAAACCGGCTGTTCCGCGGTTTGCCACAACCTTACGGTTGCTTTCCGAGTTTTCTTGAGAAAACTCACAGATTTTCTTCTTAAACAAAAGATTTTTATTGTACAGGAAATTTCACTGGTAACTACGCTTCGCGCCGCTACAATCCGGGCTAGGTTTTTCTAGCTATATTTTTGTAAAGAAATAGATTTTTTATTAACAGAAAATTTTATCAGTAATAGTCGCTTGATTTC
>CAZXCR010000057.1:0-8356 GCA_964639315.1 uncultured Treponema sp.
TTATGACTGCTAACGAATTACGCTCAAAATATATTGAGTTCTTTAAAAGTAAAAATCATGTCGAAATTTCTGGACAATCTTTAATCCCAGAAAATGATCCTTCAGTTTTGTTTACAACAGCCGGAATGCATCCTTTAGTTCCGTATCTTTTAGGTGAAAAACACCCAGCCGGAACTCGTTTAACAGATTATCAAAAATGCGTTCGCACAGGTGATATTGATGAAGTTGGTGACCCAAGCCACTTAACCTGTTTCGAAATGCTTGGTAACTGGTCTTTAGGCGATTATTTTAAAAAAGAATCGATTGCTTTTTCATATGAATTTTTAACAAGCCCAAAATGGCTCGGATTGGATCCTAGAAAAATCAGCGTTACTGTTTTTGCCGGTGATGAAAATGCTCCTCGCGATGAAGAAGCTGCTTCTTACTGGAAAGAAAATGGTATGCCAGAAGATAAAATTGCCTATCTTCCTGCCAGCGATAACTGGTGGGCAGCAGGTCCTACAGGTCCTTGTGGTCCAGATACTGAAATTTTCTACTGGGTGGGCGAAGGTTTGCCTCCAGAAGGAAGCAACAAAGGCACTGATAGCGCAAACTGGATGGAAATTTGGAACAACGTTTTTATGCAGTACAACCGCGTAGACGAAAAAACGCTTCAGCCGCTTCCTAAGAAAAATGTTGATACAGGTATGGGACTTGAGCGTACAAACTGCATTCTTCAGGGCAAAACTTCAGTTTACCTTACAGAAGTTTTCCAACCGATTATTCAAAAAATTGGTGAACTTGCCGGCGGTTATGTTTACGGTTCTGATTCTGAAAAAGATAAGAGCGTGCGTATTATTGCAGACCATTCAAGAGCAGCAGTATTTATTCTGGGAGATCAGAAAGGTGTAGTTCCAGACAGAGTAGGTGCTGGTTACGTTTTGCGCCGTTTAATCCGTAGAGCAGTTCGTCACGGAATGAAGCTTGGAATTGAAAAGAATTTTATGGCAGAAATTGCAGAGGTTGTAATCGCAAATTTCAAAAATGCTTACCCTGAACTTGAACAGAATTCTCAGAAAGTAAAAAAAGAACTTACCCTCGAAGAAGAAAAGTTCCGCACTACATTAAAGAAGGGCGAAGCTGAATTCCAGAAAATGCTCCCTAATCTCAACAAAAATCCTAAAAAAATCATCAGTGGAAAAGTTGCATACAATCTTTATGAAACTTACGGATACCCGCTTGAACTTACGCAGGAACTTGGTGCAGAAAACGGATTTACAGTTGATGCTGAAGGATTTAAGGAATGCGAGAAAAAGCATCAGGAACAGAGTCGTTCTGTAGAAGCCGGAAAAGCTAAAGGTGGAATTGCAGAACAGTCTGAAGCAGCTACAAAGTATCATACTGCAACTCATCTTTTGCAGCAGGCTTTGGTTGATGTGCTTGGTCCTCAGGTTGCTCAGAAAGGTTCAAATATCAACAGTGAAAGAATGCGTTTTGACTTTACTTTTGAACGCCCAATGACTAAAGAAGAAATTCAGAAGGTTCAGGACATAGTAAACGAAAAAATCAAAGAAGATCTTCCTGTTACAATGCAGGTTATGCCACTTGAAGAAGCAAAAAAGAGCGGTGCGCGTGCGTTGTTTACAAATAAATACGGTGAAGATGTAAAGGTTTATACAATCGGACGTAATCCTGATTCTGACTGGTATTCTAAGGAAGTGTGCGGCGGACCTCATGTTCAGCATACAGCTCAGATTGGAGACTTTAAGATTGAAAAAGAGCAGTCTTCTTCTGCCGGAGTGCGCCGTATTCGTGCTACAATTTCAGGCGGACTTCCGCTCGATAAGTAGAAATTTCCGGAATTTCGGTATGTAATGTAACTAAAGCAGTAGGATTATGTTTATAAAATAAATCTGCTGTAATTTTTTAAAGATTATTTTAATAATGAGGAATTTTATGAAACGTTTGGCAGTAGGGCTTGCCCTTTTACTTTCTTTTGCAGGAATGGCTTTTGCACAGAATGATTTTACGGTTCTTGCAACAGTTAAACTTGATAAGAATGAATCAATTACACTCAAAAATTTAAAGTCACGTACAAATTTTATTCAGAAGCAGTACGATGCGTATGGAATAAAAATTACTGAAGTTGATCAGAAAAAAACAATTCTTGACAATTTAATTTATGAAAAATTGATTACACAGGCAGCTCAAAAAGAAGGACTTTCTGTTACAGACAGCGAAGTTGACAATGCTTTTTTAAGTACCTTTTCTCAGCGGCTTGGAACTCAGGTTACAGAAGCTCAGCTTTCAGACTTAATAAAGTCGCAAACAGGAATGACTCTTGATGAATATATAAAGTCAGAATCTTCTATGAGCCTTTCAGAATTTAAGGAATATCAGCGCAATACAATTCTTGTTCAAAAATATGTTTACTTAAAAAAATCTGATGAATTAAGAAAGGCAGTTCCTACCACAGCGCAAATTAATCAGGCTTACGATATGAATAAGTCAGTTTTTGTTCAGAGTGATATGGAAAAATTGTTCCTGGTTATTGTTCCTTTTGGTTCTAGTGAAGTTGAAGCAAAGGCAAAAGCTGAATCTATAAAAAATCAGTATTTAAAAGATAAAAAAATCGCTCCTATTATGAGCAATGCTGATAACGGCAAGGTTTATGTTGCTCAGGAACGTTATGTTCAGCAGACTCAGCAGCAGGCTCAGGTTTTAGGCTGGTCTTATGATAAAATTACAGAACTTTTTGGAAAAGACGAAGGTTTTGTAAGCGACGTTATAAAAACAGATGGTGACTATCAGTTTTATGTAGTTGAGAAAAAATATCCTGCAAAAATGCTTGGTTTGAATGATGATGTTCAGCCAGATTCAAATTACACAGTTTACGAATATATTAAGGCAAATTTAACTCAGCAGTTGCAGCGCCAGATGTATGAGCAGCTTGTAATTGATTTAGGAAAATCTCTTGATTTGCCAGAAAATGTTGACCGCAAAAAAACAGGTGCGGCTCTTGAATCTTTGCTAAACTGGTAATTCGGTTAAGGAAGTAAAAGTGTCTCGAAGAAAGGGTCGGATTTTGGCGTTTCAAGCGCTTTATTCTTATGATGTGGGTCATGTTCCTTTGGACGAACTCTTAAAATTTGAATGGGAAAAAGAGATTGAAGGAGAAGCAGTTTCTGAAAATTCAGATGAAAGTGAAGCTTCAAAATCTAATCCCGAAGCATCAAATCAAGAAACTTATGATTTTGCACGGATTTTAATAAGCGGAACAATAAATCATCTTGATGAAATTGATTCTCTTATAAAATCGCATTTGTCTAAAAACTGGAAATTTGAGAGGGTTAATAAGGTTTCGCTTGCTGTAATGAGAATTAGTGTTTTTGCATTGCTTTATCAGCAGGAAATTATGCCTTCAATTGTAATTGACGAGGCGGTTTCGATTATAAAAGATTATGGCGAAGAAGGCTCGTATAAATTTATAAATGCAGTCTTAGACAACATAAAAAAAGAGATTTCTGCTTGAAAAATAAATTTTTTGGCGCGGCACTAGTTTTTTTTCTGGTGTCGCTTTTTGTTTCCTGCTCATCTTCTTCGCGCAGCGATTCTTTCTTTTCTGCGCTCGATTCAGTTGATTCATTTATTGCGGCTGGCAGCACAGAAGATGCTGTAAAAGATTTAAAATCGCTGCAAAAAAAAGCTTACAGTTCATACGAATTTCTTGCTCTTTACAAGCGCTATATTCGGCTTGGTGAAAAGGACTGTGCCGAAGGAATTCTTTTAAAGGGCTTAAAAAAACTGCCAGATAACGCAGAACTTTGCGCGGTTTATTCAGTTTTTTTAATGCGGCAAAATAGATTTTACGATGCTTATCCGTATTCAATGAATCTTTTGGATACAAAATACTCCTCAATAAATTCAGAATGTATTTTAAGTCTTGCGCTTGCTGAACCTTTTAATACAGAAATTATTTTTAGTGGAAAGGGATTTTCTAAAAAGGTCAGAAAGGAAGCAAAAAAGAATTTTGAAAAATCATTAAAAGAAAATGAAAAAATTTTAAAAAAACAAAAAAAACTTGCTGAAAAATCGCAGAAAAAATCATCAACTCAAAGTGTAGAAAGTAAAAAAGAAAATGTTTTTTACGATGAACGCTTTATTCCAATCTACAAAAACGCTTATTCTGGCTCAAAAAATGCAAAGTGGCTTTTTAATGCGGCTTCGATTTATATGAAAAACGGTCAGCTTGAAGATGCTTTAAGTCTTTATCCAAAAAAAGTTGACGGTAAAGAAGATACTTTGTTCTGGTCTTACGTTTTTTATGATTGCGGACTTTACGATAAGAGTCTGGAAGTTCTTTTGCAGGGCGAAAAATTTTTTGCAGGCGATTTTAGGCTTTTTGAGGTTTTGGCGCTTGAATCAGATAATTATTATATTCTTGAAGATGATGAAAATTGCCAAAATGTCCGCTCAAAAATTATTAGCGAATGGAACGAAATGTCTTTTGCGAAAAAAGAAGAATTTTGCGCATCAAAATATGCTTTTGCACTGCAGAAGGCACTTGTAAATAATGCAGTTTATTATTCTTTGCTTGGCGACGATAAAATGCGTTATGAAAATTTGATTGAGGCGGTAAATTATTTTCCGTATTTTGAGGACGCACTTGCGCTTTATGGAAATTTTGCTGTTGAACTTTCCAGACGTCCGGCCGAAGACGCTTTGCTGCAGGAACTTAGACGGCGTAATTTTAAAACTTTAAAGATGGAAGAGGCGGATGAAAATCCGTTTGTTGAAGTAAGTGACGCAATTTCTCGAATGGAAAGCGCAATAAAGGCTAAAAAAACTGCAAAACTTGTTGTTGCAAAAGAAATGCTTGAAGACGAGCTTTATCGGGATGAAATTGACTTAAAGTCAAATTCGCGTGTGTGGAAGGTTCTTGAAGAAAATTCCGGTCAGGATGGAAATATTGAACTTGAAATTATTCATTATGCGATTTCAAAACTTTTGCAAAACTCAAGCACAGAGGACGCAGAGCAGATTTTTAATAAATTTATAAAGACAAAAGATGATGCTGATTGCGCACTTTGGGAACTTGAGTACAAGGCTTATTTTGCGTGTGTAAATCAAAAGATTGACGAAAGTTTGCAGCGTTACTCTAAAATTGTGGAAAAATATTCTGAAAGGTCGCCTTTTTTTGAAAGTGAAGGGCGAAATGAAATTCTTGTAAATTCCTGCGTAAATATGGCAGTTATTTATGATGGAACTGACCAGAGTGAAAAAGCACTTGAAATTTTGAATAAGGCTTTGGGACTTTGTAATTCTGCAGAAAGAAAATCGGAAATTTTGTATAGAATTGCTTCAATTTATTATTCACTGGGAAATTCCAGAGATTCAGTGCGGACTTTGCAGTATTCACTCAACTTGAATGAAAAAAATAAAAGGTCTCGTATTTTGCTAAAAAAACTTCAGGATAACGGGCGGTATTAAATTTTGCTAGGCAGCGAAAGTTGCAACCTGAGGTCTTTTTGATAAGAATTTATTTTCTTAACACACAAAACATACATTAGCAACTGGTGGTTTCGACAGGCTCAACCACCGGGACTTTCGTTTTTCTACACTTTTTTTTGTTACTCGCACAGAACAAATTTTTCCCCGCTAGAATTGATTTTTTATCTTTTGCAAAATAAAGCCTAGCCGCGACTGGAAGGGACGAAGTGTGTTTGCCGTAAGGCAAATACCGTTAGCCCTGCAAGGCGCGCCGAAGTAAAAAAAATGTGCTCCAAAGAAAAAAAAATTTGACGATTTGAAAAAAAATTCATATCTTTGGAAACATAAAGCGGAAGTTGAAACACAAACGTTTTATTTTTTACAAATTGAATTTCTGGAAAGTTAAATTTTGAAATACGCACAAAATGCGGTGCTTTTAGAGATTCGTTAAAATATCAGATTTTGGAGGAAAATAATGAAAATTAAACCTTTAGCAGATCGCGTACTTGTAAAACAGGCTGCAGCTGAAACAAAAACTGCCGGCGGACTTATTATTCCTGATACAGCGCAGGAAAAAACTCAGCAGGCTACAGTTGAAGCAGTTGGTCCGGGAACTGAAAAAGAAAAAATCACTGTAAAAGTGGGCGATAAAATTCTTTACGACAAATATGCCGGAACAAATATTAAAATTGACGGCGAGGATTATCTTATTCTTAAGATGAGCGACATTATTGCTGTTGTTGAGTAATTTTGACCTTAAAAAGAGACTTCTTTTTCTTAATGCGTCAAATTGACTCAAAAAAAAGTCTAAAAATCAAGAGTGTGTCGTTTTGGCACACTTTTTTTTCTTTAAAAGACAAAATTTCCCCTTTTTCACATATTTACTACATAAAATTTTTCATAAAATCGTAAAATCAAAGGCATTTTTAGGGCACTTTGAAATAATTTTGCTGGAATTCTGGTTCGCTTTTTTACCAGATGCACTTTGTAAAGGTCATCTGTTAAAAAAAATAAAAAATATTTCTATTTTTCTTAACTTGGCACGCAATTTGCTTGTATTTAGATACAAATAAATCAAGTTAAAAGAGGTAGCAATATGAAAGAGTATTCAGCAAAAGATTTGGATGTAATTAATCTTCACTTAAAAGACATTAATAAAATTCCGCTTTTAAAGCCTGATGAAGAAACTGAATTGGCCCGAAAGGCTGCTGCCGGAGACAAAAACGCCAGAGATAAGCTTTTAACTTCAAATATGCGTTTTGTTGTGAATGTTGCAAAAAAATATCAGAATCGCGGACTTGAACTGGAAGATTTAATCAGCGAAGGATATATTGGCTTGATTGAAGCCGTAGAAAAGTTTGATGTAAACCGCGGATACCATTTTATTTCTTACGCTGTGTGGTGGATTCGCCAGAGTATTCTTAAGGCAATTTCTGAAAAAAGCAGAGGAATCCGCTTGCCAATGAACAAAACAAATGAACTTGCTCAAATTGAAAAGGCGCAGAAATCTATTCATCGCGAAGGAAGCAAAAGTGAGGATGAAGAACTTAGCGAAATTGCATCTATGCTTGGAATGACAAAATATCACGTGCGCGAAATGCTGGATATTTCTCGGGAAGTTTTGAGTCTTGATGCACCTGTTAGTGCTGATGAAAACGGAAAGTCAACTTTGGGCGATTTTTTGCAGAATGATTCTTCAAGTGATCCTCTTGAACAGGCGCTTGATGCTTCTTTGAAAGATACAATCAATTCAGTTTTGAACAGTCTGGATCCTAAATCTGCTGAAGTGCTTAGAATGAGATACGGTTTGAATGGTGGCGAAGGAATGTCTTTGGCTCAGGTTGGGGCTCATTTTAATCTTACAAAAGAAAGAATCCGCCAGATTGAAAAAAAGGCAATTTCTAAGATTCAGAATTCTTACCGTTCAGATTTGCTTTCTGACTATGTTGTTGCCTGATTTTGAGAAGAATTTTGTACTTGCATAAAGGCGTCGTAGCGTGCGAGCGTAAGGGCTTGTTTGTCGCGCTCTAAATCTGCAATGCCTAAACTTAAATATCCTGACTGAGTGGTTCCGGTAATTTCGCCGGGACCTCTTAGTTTTAAATCCTGTTCAGCAATATAAAAACCGTCAGTGCTTTCGTGCAAAGCTTTCATTCTTTCTATTCCAATCTGACTTATATTTTTGCTGTAAATCAAAAAACAATATGATTGCAAGGAACTTCGTCCAACGCGCCCTCTAAGCTGATGAAGTTCTGCGAGTCCAAAGCGATCTGCGTGTTCTATTACAATGCAGGTTGCGTTTGCTACATCAACTCCAACTTCAACGACTGTTGTGGCAACAAGAATTTGGGTTTTTCCGCTATAAAAATCATTTAGAATTTTATTTTGTTCTTCTTCATCAATTTTGCTGTGAATTATTGCGCATTTGAATTTTGGATAAACTTTTTCTGATAAAAATTTATACATTTCTTCTGCGGATTTTAATGACGACGTGTTTTGCGAAGAGGCAGCGGCACTTTGCTCAGAAAAATCTGCTTCCAAATTTTCTTCTTCAGCTTCGGCAATTCGCGGATAAACAAAATAAGCTTGATGTCCTTTTTCAAGTTCCTTTCGCACGGCTTCGTAAACATTCTGCTCGTGACCCATCGCCGTAAGATAAGTAACAATTTGTTTTCTTCCTTTTGGCATTGTTTTTATTGTGCTTACATCAAGATCACCAAAGGCGGTAAGTGCCAGAGTTTGAGGAATTGGAGTTGCGCTCATCATAAGCAGATTTGGAGTTTGCGTAAAATTTCCGTTGGAAAATCTTCCCTTGTTTACAATTGATTCTCTTTGCGAAACGCCAAATTTGTGCTGCTCATCGATTATTGCAAGACGCAAATTTTTG
>CAZXCR010000058.1:0-8245 GCA_964639315.1 uncultured Treponema sp.
CATTCTTCTTTGGATTGGCTTGTCTTTTAGGCTTCCTTTTCTTTATGAAAAAGCGAATGCTCAAAAAAGTTTCGAAATAATTTTTTAGATTAGTGATTTAAATTGATAAGAGGCGGGCTAAAATGTCCGCCTTTTTTGTGTGTAGTTATTTGGAGCAAATTTTTTTTTACTCAAGAGCGGCACATTGCACGTGCCGAAGTTTTTTTAGGAATCCGCTGTTCCGGCCTTCGCTATTCGCTCATTCCGGCGCGAGGCGCCGGAACTCCGGGCCTCCATAGCGGGCTAAGTTTGGCTTGTGCGTTAAGAAGCAGATTTTTGTGGAAGAAAAAATTTTATCAGTAACAAGCGCGCCGTGCGTAATGTCGTAATCTTTTTGTTAAGAAGTGGAATTTCGAATTTAAATAAAATTTACAAAAAAAGGTGAGAAAACCTAGCCCCGATAGTTGAGTAAAATACTTTCAGCATTTTACTCGTCGAGTTTTCTTCGAAAACTCGCGGTCTTCTCGATAAGGCTTATTTTTTAACGCCCAATGTATGGCTAAGAAAACACAATAGCCGTTCAAAAACGTAGGTTTTGAATGAAACTGCGGAAAGCGGGTTTTGTAATAAAATTTGCAGCCGAGCGCACAGGGTGCGCGAAAATAAAAATTTATTTTGAGAGGGCGAATTCGCTCCAAGAAAGAAAAAATTTTATCAGTAACAGCCGTAACTTTCGCAGTTTTTTTTGCTAAGATTTAGCGCGATTCAATTTGCTTTGTTTACTTTGCAGCGTTTTTGGTTTATAATTTTGTGAGTCTGACAAAAATTGCAATTTTTACCAGACCCTTTTGCGATTTGAAAATTATTTCTGGAGGGGCGAGATGAACGTTTATAATTTTACTTACGGCGGGCCAACTGATGTTAAGGAAATTGAAGTTTATGCTACTGATGAAAACGAAGCTAAATCAAAGTTTACTGCAAAAACCGGCGTGAGTGATTTTCAGTTTGAAATGCTTGGCGTTTGTGATGATTTTGACAAGTCTAAAATGGAAGGCGAACTGAAGGCTAGATACGGCGATGCTAACTACGAAAATTACGTGCTTCTTTAATTTTATTTTTTTACATTAGTATTTTTGTCACTTCAGAAAATTTTTTGTTTTTTGAAGTGATTTTTTTTTATAGAAAATAATAGAAAAAAAAGTCTTTCGCATTTAGGCTTTTTGATTTTTACCAGATAATTAAAAAATGCCCTTTAATTTACTATTTTGGAAAAATTTATGAAAAAAACATTATTTGAACTTCTTGATTGTTTTGAAAATAAAATCGTTGATTTTGAAGGAAATTCTCTTGGCTCAGTTGAAGCTGAAAATCTTGCCCGCGCTGCTCAAATTACTTCGCTTGAATACGACAGCCGTTCTGTAAAAAATAATTCACTTTTTTTTGCTCTCCCTGGAACTCATACTTCGGGAAATAAATTTATTGCACAGGCACTTAAAAATGGCGCAAGTGTAATTGTTTTTGAAGGCGACTTTTCTGCTGATGAAAAATCTGAAATTTCGTCCGTGGAAAAAAATCTTGAAAATAAGGCAGTTTTTGTACAAGTTCCTTCATCGCGCTTTGCAATGAGTCCTGTTTCTTCGGTATTTTACGATAATCCTTCATCAAAACTTGTGGTTTACGGAGTTACTGGCACTGAAGGAAAATCTTCTACGGTTTCTTTTATCTGGCAGCTTTTAACCTTGTGCGGATACAAGGCAGGTTTTATTTCTACCGTTCAGTATTCTTTGGGCGGAGAAGCAGTTGATAATCCGGAACATCAGACGACTCCAGAAGCTCCTGTGGTTCAGCGGGAACTTTATGAAATGCTGCAAAACGGCTGTACTCACGCGGTGGTGGAAAGTTCTTCTCACGGTCTTAGCGTAAGAACAAATCGACTGGGAAATGTGCTTTTTGACTGTGCCGTTTTTATGAATGTTACTTTAGAGCATTTGGAATTTCACGGAACTTATGAGCAGTACAAAAGCGATAAGGCAAATCTGTTTAGGGCGCTGGATAAACACAATCACGAAAAAATCATTAACGGTGTAAAAACTAAAGTTAACAGTTTTGGTGTGGTTAATCTTGAAGATCCGGCTTTTAAATATTTTGCTTCGGCTACCACAAAAAAAGTTGTGGGCTTTACTACTGAAGGCAAGGCTGGAAAACTTAACGCAGAAGAATTTAATGCACCTCCACTGCCTGAAATTCCTGAAAATATGGCTTATCTTTCTGCAAGAAATATTGCAAGTGCCAGATACGGTCTTACGTTTAGCGTGCACCGTTTTGAAACTCACGATGCGCTTAACAACGAAAATCGCGTAATTCACGTAAAAGCGCCTCTTCCTGGAGCGTTTAATGCTTACAACATTATGGCGAGTATGCTTGCTGTTCACGGAACTACTGGAAAATCTCTGGAAACTTTAGCTACTCTTGTTGAAAAATTGTTACCTGTAAAAGGTCGTATGACGGTAATTGACGAAGGTCAGCCTTTTGAAGTTCTGGTGGATTACGCGCACACTCCTTCTAGTTTTGAAACTATTTTCCCACCGATTAGAAAAAGATGCACTGGCAAGATGATTTGTCTTTTTGGAAGCGGTGGCGAGCGAGATGTAAAAAAGCGTCCACTTCAGGGCGAAATTGCTGCAAAATTCTGCGACATTGTTATTTTGACTGACGAAGATCCGCGCGGTGAAGACAGCATGGAACTTTTGGAAATGATTGCTGTGGGTGCCAGAAAATGCGGCAAGGAAGATGGAAAAAATCTGCTTTTTATTCCAGACAGACCTTTGGCAATCAGAACGGCGTTTAAAATGGCTGGTGAAAACGACATTGTTCTGCTTTTGGGAAAAAGTCACGAAAATTCAATTATCTACAAAGATTATGTAATGAAGTACGATGAAATTGCAGAGGCAAAAAAAGCTCTTTGCGAAATGGGGTTTAAAAAATGAATGTAATTTTGATTTATGGCGGACGAAGCGGCGAGCATGAAATTTCTTTGCTTTCTTGTGCTGCAGTTGCAAGAAACATCAGTTCAAAGCACGAAGTTCATTTAATTTCTATAAGCAAGGAAGGCAAGTGGTTTTTAGAAGATGACTCTTTAATCTCTTCCCTCAAAAAAAATCCGGAACTTAAACTTGCAGTTCACGAAGATTCTGCAAAAGCGGTTTCAGTTTTTCCAGGAAATGACAAAAATCATATTTTTTATGCTGACAAAAAATTTATTCCTTGCGATGCAGTTTTTCCAGTAATGCACGGAACTTACAGCGAAGACGGAACGATTCAGGGACTTTTTGAAATGTGCGGAATTCCGTATGTTGGCTGCGGTGTTCTTTCGAGCGCTGTTACAATGGACAAGGAAGTTACAAAAATCTTGTGGAAAAATGCGGGGCTTCCTGTGGTTCCTTACGAGTGCCTTAATCGGGCTGACGTAAATGATAGCAAAACTTACGACGCAAAAATTGCGCAGATTGTAGAAAAATTAAAATTTCCGCTTTTTGTAAAGCCGTGTTCTGCAGGTTCAAGTGACGGAGCTAACAAGGCTGAAAACTTAAAAGAACTTTCTTTTGCAATAATGGACGCTTTTAACTGGGATAATAAAATTCTTGTTGAAAAGGCGATTGACGCAAGGGAAGTGGAATGTTCGGTTACCGGAAATTCTGTTACGGCACTTTGTGAAAATGATTGTACGGTTTTAAAATCTTACGGACCTGGAGAAATTGTTCCGCGCCATGAATTTTATGATTATGACGCAAAGTATAATGACCCAGACGGCGCTGAATTAAAAATTCCGGCATTTTTAGATGACGAAAAATTGAATTATATCCGCGAAACTGCAAAAAAAGCCTATGCTGCGGTGTATGCAAGTGGACTTTCGCGTGTGGATTTTTTTATTGACAGAAAAACCGGTGATTTTTACCTGAACGAAATTAATACACTTCCGGGCTTTACTTCAATCAGTATGTTCCCAAAAATGTGTGCCTTTAACGGACTTAATTTTACTGATCTGATTGATTATCTGCTCGAAGAAGCACTTGCTGAGCACAAGGCAAGACAGTCGCTCTGCACTTCACGGTAGAAAAAAAAGACGTCATCCCGAACTTGATTCGGGATCTTGCCTTTGCTGGTAACAGGCGCGCCCTTTGTTAAGCAATAGATTTTTATGGGACAGAAAATTTTGTCAGTAACAGGCGAAAAATAGGAGATTTTTATGGATGCACACATTTATCCTGAAGGTTGCTTTTTTAACACTTTAGATGACATTAAAGATAAGCACATCACGATTATGGGGCTTGGACTAAACGGCGGTGGCGAGGCCTGCGTAAAATTTTTTTTAAGGCACGGAGCTTTTGTTACCGTAACAGATATGAAAACTGCGGTTCAGCTTGCGTCTACAATAAATTCTCTTGATGCAGACCCTACGCTCGATAAAAGCCGCTTGCGCTACGTCCTTGGCGAACACAAAATTGAAGATTTCGAAAATGCTGACTGCGTTATAAAAAATCCGGGAGTAAAGTACGAAGGCAATAAATTTCTTGCTGCGGCAAAGGCTATTGAAACTGACCTAAGTATTTTTCTTCATTTTACAGCGGCGCCAATCATTGCAGTTACTGGCAGCAAAGGAAAATCAAGTACAGTAAGTGCAATTGATTACGGACTTAGAATTTGCGGATTCAAAACTTTTTTGGGCGGAAACATTACTGTAAGTCCGCTAACTTTTCTTGGGCAAACTGACGGAACTACGCCGGTTATTCTTGAACTTTCGAGCTGGCAACTTGCGGACTTGCGGGGCAGAAAGGCGTTAAAACCTCACATTGCGGTAATTACAAAAATTGTTCCAGACCATCAAAACTGGTACGGTTCAATGGATTCTTACGTTGCAGACAAAGAACTTATTTTTGCAGATATGGATCAAAATGATTTTTTACTGCTTGATTATGATGACGATGATTACCTAAAAGAAAGTGAAAATCCTGTTGCCGGCTGCAGATGCTGGGGCGATTATTTTGCAAGTAAGGCAAAGACCACGATTATCCGCTACAGCAAAAATATTCTGCCGGAAAATGTTTATGGCGTTTACCAGAAAAATTCTGCTTCTTCGAATGAGGGATTTATAAAACTTCCTTTTGAACTAAGAAGTCGCTATGCAAAAAATCACAATCTTGTTTCTGAAAAAATTCTTGGAAGTCTGCTTGTTCCAGGCGAACACAACAAAACAAATCTTTTAAATGCGGCTGCGGTTCTTTACTTAATGGGAATTGCGCCAGAAATGATAGAAAAAACTCTTGGCGGATGGAAGGGAATTCCTCACCGGCTAGAGCGTTTTTATGATTGGACAAGTCCTGTAGATAAGCGGAAAGTTGTGTTTTTTAACGACAGTTGCGCTACAGTTCCAGAAGCAAGTGCTGCTGCGAGTCAGTCTTTTGGAAAAAACGTTGTGCTGATTGCCGGCGGTACTGACAAAAATCTTGATTTTCTGCCGCTCGCAAAAACATTAAAAGGCGAAAATGGAACTGAATTTATTCCGCTTGAAATTTATCTTTTAAGCGGCAGTGGAACTGACAAACTTGTGCCTCTCTTAGATGAATCCAACGTAAGTTATAACGGACCTTTTGATTCGCTTGAAATTCTTCTTGGTGTGCTAAAAGATTCTTTGATTTCAGGAAGCGCGAAAAAAATTTACGGAGATGTAAAAACGCAAGGAGAACTGCCGGTAGTGTTCAGTCCAGGCGCAACTTCTTTTGGAATGTTTGCAAATGAATTTGACCGCGGAAATAAATTTAAAGCCTTTGTAAAAAAGATTTTTTAGGTTGAGTTTATAATCGGTTGAATTTCGAGGTTTGTGCTAAAACTTACAGACCCGGTGGTTGAGCCTGTCGAAACTACCAGACACTAACAGACGTTTTGTGCGTTAAGAAAATAAATTCTTAACAAAAAGACCGCAACTTTGTCGCCTGCGACTTTTTTGCGGAAGCATATTCGGTTATAGTGTACTGTCAGCTTGATTTCGACAAGCTCAATCGGCGCTTAGATGATTAATTGTAAAAACTCGAATTTCCCCTTAAAAAAAACTACCTTAACTTGAACTGCTGCATTCCGTTTGTAAGTTCTTCTATGCTTTGGGTATTTTTCTGGCTTACGGCTTTGCTTTTTTCAATTGAAGCTAAAACTTCATCAGTTCCGCTTACCATTTGATTTACCGCTTCGCCAATATTTTTTGTTGCAGAACCAAGATCCTTCATCTGATTTACAACTTTTTCGCTGTTTTCCAGAATCTGCCTTGATTCATTTTTTACAGAAAGAGTCGAATCATCAATTTCCTTCATTGCGCTAACAATCTGATTTGAACCTTCCGCCTGTTCCTGCATTACGCTTAAAACAACGTCCTCCTGCTTACGAACTGACTGCGTTAAATCATAAATATTATTGAACTGAAGCTGAACCTGCTTTGTACTGTCAGAAACATTTTGAATAACTTCGCCTAAAACTTTAAGACTTTCCGTAATTTTTTTACCCTGAGAATTACTTTGTTCGGCAAGTTTACGGATTTCGTCAGCAACAACGCTAAATCCTTTTCCAGACTCGCCAGCGTGGGCAGCTTCAATGGCCGCATTCATAGCCAAAAGATTTGTTTGACTGGCAATATTTTGAATTACCGCAGAAGCATCGAGCAATCCAGACGACTGCTGAATTACTTCTTCCGACATTTTTACCGCTTCTTCAACTTTTTTCTGACCAATATCAGAAGATTCTTTAAGTTTATCAACCTGCTCAGAGTTTTTTTCAAGAATTTTAGAAACGTTCTGAATATTTTCTACCATTTGGCGCACTGCAGCGGAACTTTCCTCTACGCCCGCACTTTGATTTTCTATGCTTTTGTTCAGTGAAGAAATGTTTTCTAGAATTCCGTCAGTAAGATTTACCGAAGACGAAACCACTTGCTGCTGTTTTTCCATCTGATTTTTAACGGCATCAATATTTTCTATAATTCCAGAAATGCTTTGCGACTGTTGTTCCATGCAGTTGTTTACATCCTGACCAACCTGGTCAATCATCTGAACCTTTGCCTTTACTTGCTGCAAAATATTTTCCGTGGATTCATAGAATTTGTTTATTGAATTATTGATGAGCGCAAATTCGTCGCGGGTTTCTACAGGCATCTTTCCTAATGTAAAATCTCCTTCAGCAAGTTTTTGTGTAAATTTGTTGATTTTTACAATTTTACTTACGTAACTTTTTATTAAACCAAAAAAGTCTAAAATGCAGAAAAGACAACTTATAATCGCCTGAGGTAAAATAAATCCAACTAGCAAGTCTCTGTATGAATACGAAGAAAGTGCATTTATGCGAAGAGGAGCAATAATCATTAAAGCGATTCCGCAGCTGGAACATAAGGCTGTTGACATAAACAAGGCAATCATTGAAACACTGAGCGGAACTTTTTTTACTGGAATAAAGCCTGCCCATTCTACAAAAAAGGATTCCCACAGAATGTAAAAAAACAGACTGAAAAGACAAGTTGAACCTACAGAAGCCATTATGAAAGGTCCGGTTTGGAAATTTGCGTAATTTAAGCCCTTCATTATGCTGCCAATAATTGCACCGCCAATAAATCCGTTTACAATCAGAACTGCCGCAATTCCTGGAAGAACTATGTTCATAAGTTTTACAGCTTTTTCATAACCAAAATTCTTGTAGTCCCTTAATTTTTTGTAAAAGACGCTTTGGAAAATTCCTAAGGCAGCCATATAGATAACTAAATATGCCCAGGTTCCAGGCTGTAAAAAAACTGTGGCTATTTGTGAAACGGTGCACATTTTGTTTATGATTATAAAAAGTATGCAGTAAGGATAAGGCATTGCAACCATTAACCAGTAAAATACATACAAACGTACAGGGACTTTTGGAATTGATTCAAGATTTTGGTCAGACATAGGGCTTCCTTAAAAAAGTTCTAAAAATTTGAATTTTAGAGACAGTATAAAAATGACTTTTTAAGTCTTAGCTAGAATTCGCGGTAAGTTTTTAGGGCAAGTTTTATGAAAAAGACTTAAAAATTACGATTTTCTTAAGAAAATACATTAAAAAAGTTTCCTTAAGGATAATTTAAGAAAATTATATAACGGAATTTTTACTCTGACCAATAAAAAATTTATGGCGGGGGAAGGAATTTTAATTTTTTTGTTAAGAAGGGGATTTTTTATTAGAGCGGGGAATTTTATTGGTAACT
>CAZXCR010000059.1:0-8173 GCA_964639315.1 uncultured Treponema sp.
TTATGGAAAGGCGCGAGCGACAAATTCGCAGTCTTTTTGTTAAGAAAAAAATTCCGCGTGTTACTGATAGAATTTTCAGTTAACAAAAAAATTCGCGTGTTACTGATAGAATTCTCAGTAAAAAAAAATCCCTTTCTTAACCAAACTCCCTTCCCTGCCCCGCACCCTCATTCGCTCATATTTACAAAGGTAACTGCGCTTTCGCCATTTACTTTTTTGCTTTTGTACACGCCGGTATCTACAAAATCGTAGAGCTTTTCGAAGGTTATAAATTTTTCTGGCATAACAATGCCAACGCCAATGCTCACACAAATTTCTTCTTTGTCTACAGAATCAATGACTAAAGATTTTAAATTGTGAATAAAGCGATTAATAACTAAAAGTCCTAAATCTTCATTAAAAAGATTTGGCATATAAATGGCAAATTCGTCGCCACCAAGACGGTATTTTATGTCTTCATCGCGGAAGGTGTCTTTGATGATATTTGCAACTCCAATAATTACTTCGTCGCCTGCCTTGTGACCGTAAGTGTCGTTAAAGCGCTTAAAATGGTCAATGTCTAAAATGCAGAACATTCCGCCGCTTTTTTCAGAAAGTGCATTAGAAACCTGCTCCTGACCGCAAGTTTTGTTAAAAAGTCCTGTCATCTGATCTGTTTGCGAAAGGTAAAGTAAAGAATCGCGCTCTTTTTTTGCCTGCACAACATCATCAATATTTTTAAAACCTGCAATAATTTTGCTGTCTGGATTATCTTCTTCCAAACGAATGTATTTAAACTGATAATGATGAATTTCGTTGTTATCAATTACGCGGTAACTGTAATTATATTCTTTGTTTTCTGCCAATTTTTTTTGAACAGTGTTTAAATTCATAGCTTCAAGCAAAAAGTCCTTGTCGCCATTGTAAACTCTGTTTTTTATATACTGACGGACAATAGCGTCGTAAGGGAAAATATTATCAGCATAATCGTTAATTCCCTTTGTAACGTAGCCGTCAAGTTTCATAATCTGACCTGAGCCAGTTTTTATATCAACTTTAAAAATATTTAAATAATCGCGGCTTAGGGCATTTACAATTTCTTTTTGCTCTTTTTCGATTGCAATGCTTTCAATTTTGTCCTGAATATCTGTAAGAAGACCAACAAATCTAATTGGCGAACCATTTTTTCGGCGGGAAAGTCTGCCTAATGAATGAAACCAGCGGATTCCCTGATTTTTTGTGTAAAGTCTGCACTGAACATCGAAAGAAAGTTTTCCAGAACGGTCGTTTACTGTGTCCCAAAATTTTTTCAGTGCAGAATCGCGATCTTCTGCGTAAAGTAAGTCTGTAAAGGATTCAAAGCGATTAGGAAAATCTTCTTCAGTTTTGTAGCCAAGCATACGGCGGAAAGTAGGACTCCAGCTGCAAGAAGTCATCTGGAAATTTTCGTCAAAAGTCATTCCCCAGGAAGCAGAATTTAAGGCGTCGTGCAGCAACTCTATTGTAGAAAAATCTGATTCGTATTGTTCGAGTCTAGCTTTTCGTTCTGCACTTTTAATTTCGCTTCTAACAACACTATCAACATTTTTTATGGCAAAAATAAGATTGCTTTCATTCATGCCAGTAAAAGCCATCATATGGTAAGTTTCATTATTTTTTTCATCAACTTGAGAATAATTTATGGTGTAAATGTTATTTTTATTAAGTTTTTCTATTACAGTGCTGATTCTGGCAGCTTGAAAAATTCTTTTTTTATCTTTTTGAGAAACGAAGTTATTTACAAAATATTCTAGCAGGCTGGTATAATCAGGATTATCTTGAGCGTACTCAATAGCACTCTGAATGGCAAGATTATTATTTTCTCTAAAAAGTCTGATAGCGGAAGTTTTGTAATCTACAATCCAAATGGACGAAAAATCTCTTAAAAGACCTTCCATTACATAAAAACTTTCATCATTCTGTTCTTTTGCAATGTTAAGCTGCTGATTTGACTGCACAAACTTTGTAATGTCGCGGGCAGAACACATTGCAATAATATCGTTAGATACAGTTTCTTTTGTAAGAAGAATGGAATGGCGAATAATATGAAAATCTTTATATCTAGGAGAATAGGCTTCGTATTCCAGCGTGTGCATATAGTCGCCATTTTTGTAGGCTTTTAAAAGACGTTCGCGGTCAAAATGATTTTTATAAGCCTCTTTACTTTTTTCGGTAACTACATCTTTTAAAGTCACTTTTACAAAGTCATCAAACGGAGTAGGAATCGGCAGCCCAAGTTCTTTAAGCCACGCAAATTCGCTTCCCTGAGTAAAATCATAAATTTCATCTTCAATCAGATTTTTTGTAAGATTGATATTATAAATTCTCGCAGTTCCATTAATTGAATTTTGAATGTGCTGATCTTTTTTACTTACCGTCATTGTAAGGCGGGCATTTTCTTCGCTTAGTGCAAGTAATTTTTCGTTAAAATCTTTAACCAGTTTCTGCTGACTTTTTGGGTAATCGCCAGGATTTAAAATTCCCAAAATATGAGGTTTCGAGTTCATTCTTTTATTATAAGGTCAAAATTCCAGTTTTTGCAATTAAGGACTATAAAATTCGAATGGCACAATTTTTTTTTCTTTTTTTTGGGGGCAAAATTCTTTGGATAAGTAATAGACTTTTTTCTTAACTAAAAATTTCATTAGTAACCAGCGCAGAATATGCGTGAGTAAAAAGCAAGCGTACTTACCAGTGAAATTTTTTGTCTAACAAAAATTTATTGCTTAACAAAAAAATCCGCGAGTTTTCGTAAGAAAACTTGGGAAGCAACCGAAGGTTGCGACGCTCCACGGCCAGCCCCATCTCCTGTTTTTAGAGACAACTTTTTTTTGCTAAGCGAAAAACTCGCATGTCTTTTTGAGAAGAATTTATTTTCTTATCAAAAAGATTCTCACGTCGAGCCCAGAATAACAAAATCTACATCAGTTTGAAAAAAGTGGGGTTGAAAGGTAGCGGTCGCCAGTGTCTGGCAAAAGTGCAACAATTGTTTTTCCCTTATTTTCAGCCTTTTTTGCTTCTTCAATTGCAGCCCAAAGTGCAGCGCCCGAACTTATTCCCACAAGGATTCCTTCTGTTTTAGCAAAATCTCTACCCACAGAAAAAGCGTCCTCGTTTTGAACAGCAGTAATTTGGTCATAAATTTTTGTATCAAGAATTGAAGGAATAAAATTTGCTCCAATTCCCTGAATTTTATGAGGTCCTGCCTTACCCTTTGAAAGCAGCGGACTTGTTGCAGGTTCAACAGCAATAATTTTTACTGAAGGATTTTTTTCCTTTAAGAATTTTCCAACTCCGGTTAAAGTTCCGCCAGTTCCAACTCCGGCAATAAAAACATCTACATTACCGTCTGTGTCTTCCCAAATTTCAGGACCGGTTGTTAAGTAGTGAGTTTTTGGATTTACAGGATTATCAAACTGACCTGGAATAAAGCTGTTTGGAGTTGTTGCGGCAAGTTCATTTGCCTTGTCTACAGCGCCTTTCATTCCAAGTGCGCCTTCTGTAAGAACAATTTCTGCCCCGTAAGCTTTTAAAAGTGCCCGTCGTTCAACAGACATTGTTTCTGGCATTGTTAGAATAAGCTTAAGTCCGTAACTTGCGGCAACCGAAGCAAGACCAATTCCTGTGTTACCAGAAGTAGGCTCAATCAAAACTGTATCCTTGTTTACCTGCCCTGCTTTTATTGCTTCGTCAATCATTGCTTTTGCAACCCTGTCTTTTACGCTTCCCGCCGGATTAAGATACTCGAGTTTTACTAAAATTCTTGCTTCAAGTGCGAGTTTTTTTTCAAGGTTACTAACTTCCAAAAGCGGAGTGTGTCCTACAAGTTCTGTAACTTTCTTTGCAATTTTTTCTGCCATAACTGACCTCCAATAAAACTGATTTAAGATATTCCCTATAGGTTTAGTATGAAATTACCATACAAAAAAATTTTCTTTCTGTCAATGGAATCGTTTAAAAATCACATTTTAAAAGTTAACGAAAGGAAATGTAATGATTTTTTAATTTTTAGATAAAATATTCTGCGTGAGTTACTAATAGAATTTTTTGTTAAGAAAAACTTCGACATTACACGCGCGGCAGTTACAAATAAAATTTTCAGTTAAAAAAAATCAATTTCTTAACAAAAAAATTCCTCGAATTTTGCCCATTTAAATAAAATATTCTGCGCTTTCCTGATGAATTGATTTTAACACCAAATCTTCAAGCGTTATTGAATCAAGATAATCATTAATCAGTTTAGAAAGGCCTTTCCACAAATCAACTGTAACTCTTTCTTCGTCTGAAGGATTGTCAAACGGAACTGGAGTTAAATCTCCCTCTGTAATCCGTAAAATTTCTCCAACTTTATATTCAGAAACTGGTCGGGAAAGTTTATAGCCGCCTTGAGGTCCGCGAACACTTTGCAACAAGCCAAATTTTGAAAGCAGCGAAGTAATTTGCTCCAAATATTTTATGCTGATTTTTTGACGTTCAGAAATATCTCTTAAGGCAGTAAATCCATTTGCATCGTGCTGAGCCAAATCAATCATAAACCTTAAAGCATAGCGCCCTTTTGTTGAAATTTTCATTTTTTCCTTCCAGACTTATATTTTCCTTATTCCATACTAAAATACTATGAATTAAAAAAATTGTCCATTAAAGTAAGATTTATGAAATTTCCAGTATTTTGGAGCGTACTTTTTTATATGTAAAAATATTTTTCTAAATAAGGGAAAATTTTATTAGGAATCCGGCTATTCGCGGTTCCATTCAAAACCTACGGTTTTGAACGCTTCGCGCCGCTACTATCCGGGCTAGGCTTGGCTAAAAAAAATAACTTCTTATCCAAAAGACCCGCGAATTTGTCGCTTAGCAAAGAAAAATTTCTTCTTAAAACAAAAGATGGGGCTGGCCGTGGAGCCGTTGCGCAGCAAGCCGCCGATTTTTCGGCGGCCGAACGGAATGAGTGAGCGGCGGAAGGGCCTTATCCAAAACAAATTTGCCCCCAAAAAAAAGAAAAAAACTGAATTCTTTACAAAAATTTTACTTTTTTCTAATTTGTTTTTCACATATACTAGGGGCGTATTTTATGCTCTTTTTAATTTGCCTGGGAATTTCACCTTAATTTTAGGTTTTTAGAGGCAAAATTTTACTTTAGAAAACGGAGAACATTATGATTTGGACTGTGATTGTTACCATTTTAAACTTTGTGGGTGCGCTCGCAATTCTTTTGTTTGGAATGGAAATGCTTAGCGAGGGCATTCAAAAAGGAGCCGGCAGCAATCTTCAAAAACTTATGGGTATGATTAGTGGTAACCGTTTTACTGCAGTTCTTACGGGACTAAGTGTTACTGCAATTATTCAGTCTTCTGGCGCAACTACGGTTATGGTTGTAAGTTTTGTAAATGCCGACATTATTTCGCTCACTCAGGCAATCGGTATTATTTTTGGCGCTAACATTGGAACTACGGCAACTGCGTGGATTGTTTCGCTTTTAGGATTTTCGTTCAGCATTAGTGCGGCGGCAATTCCACTTTTTGGTATTGGATTCATTCTTAAATATCTTAAAAAATACAAAATTCATAACTTTGCAAATGTTTTTATGGGTTTTGCGCTTCTTTTTATGGGACTTGGTCTTTTAAGTAAAACTTTAACCCTCGATGAGAGTTCCGTTGCTTTTATAAGAAAATTTGATGATATGGGAGCTGGGGGAATTTTAATTGGCGTTCTTGTAGGAACTGTTGTTACCGCTTTAATACATTCGTCTTCGGCAACTACGGCAATTGTTCTTACAATGGCTTACAATGGTTCCCTTTCGTGGCAGCTTTCGGCAGCAATTGTTTTAGGAAGTAACATTGGTTCAACAATCGATGCGGTACTTTCGGCTGCAAATGCAAGCACAAATGCAAAAAGAGCGGCGGCGGTTCACGTAGGATTTAATGTGATTGGAACAATAATTGTTCTTTGCATTTTCAAACCGTTCTTGGGTCTTATTGACCTGATTGTTCCGGGCACTCCGCAGGAAAACATTACAAATCATATTGCAATGCTGCATACAATTTTTAACTGTTGCGCAACAATTATTTTCCTTCCATTCGTAAATCAAATTGCAAAACTTGTAACCTACCTTATCAAAGACAAACCGCAGGAAGCAAGCAATCACTACAAATTGCCAATCATTATTCCACACAGCCACATCAACGCAGAAATTTATTCGCTTCAAATTGAAAAAGAAATTACAAAAATGGCAAGTTACAATCTTGATATGTTTGACCAGCTTTACACCTGTCTTTCAAAGCACAGCCCGGAATTTACCAAACAAACCGCAGAATATATTGAAGCAAAAAAAGCTTATATTGGCGAAATGCAAGTATCGCTGATGGACTTTCTTGCAAAGGCAAGTCGCTTTCCTACCACAAATCAGGAAACAAGAACCAGTTTTGAAAAAATGCTGAATATTGTTGAAATTTTAAATTCGCTTGGGGACGAATGCTGTTCAATTATGCGCTCAACTGAAAAATATCTTGAAAGCAAGGCGTTTGACCAAGAATCTGAAAGTTACAAGGAAATTGTAGATTATCTTGAAAGCGTACACACCTTCTTTGAACTTGCAATGCAGCACTTTGTTATTGGCGGAACAAATTCAAAAGAATTGTTCTATTACGAAGACTTTGAAAATCAAATTGACAAAAAGAAAAAGCAGCTTAAAAAACTTTCGCGCCATAGAATTGAAGCTGGAAAAGATGTTAAATCTGAACTCAACTACATTGATATGGTGCGCAGAATTGAAAGAGCAGGCGATTGTATTTTTGCACTTTCGCAGAATTTTTAAAAATGTCACTTTTCCATTTGTCATAACAAAATTTTATGTGTACCTTTAAATTTGCAGGCATAAAAAATGGCATTTTAAGTTGTTAAGAGAACCTCTAAAAATTGCAATTTTTAGAGATGCCCTTAAACTTATGTACATCTGGTAAAAATTGCCGTTTTTGCCAGATTTTCTAAAACTTACGCAAAAAAAAATCTTGTTCGGCTAATGGAAAAAAACGTGAAAACTGATGAATTCTTAACTGACGATCGTATTAAAAACGACAATTCAGAAAGCGAAAGTCCGGAATCTTCAAGCCTTATGCTTATGAAGGGCGTTGAAAATTTATCTGACAAAAGCAGCATAAATAATTTTTATAAAATGGCGTTTGAATACCAAAAAATTATGATGGTTTATGAAAGCGCCATAAAACAGCTTGAAACAAAACTCGAAATTCTTAACAAAGAAAATAAGGTTAACGGTCGTCGCAATCCAATTGAAACCATAAAATCCCGCTTAAAATCACCAGACAGCATTGCCGGTAAACTCGAAAAAAAGCATCTTCCAATAACTTTTGACGCAATGATTGAAAATTTAAACGACATTGCAGGTATTCGGGTAATTTGCCCTTACATTTCAGACATTTATAAAGTCCGCGACATTCTTTTAAAGCAGCCTGATATAAAACTCATAAAGCAAAATGATTATATAGAAAATCCAAAGGAATCTGGCTACAGAAGTTTGCACATAATTGTAGAAACTCCGGTTTATTTGTCGCAGTCGCAGCACAATGTTAAGGTTGAAATTCAGTTGCGCACAATTGCAATGGACTTTTGGGCAAGTCTTGAACACGAACTCCGCTACAAAACCAGTACTAAAATTCCAGACAGCGTGCGCCGGGAACTTTACCGTGTTGCCGAAACCATCGCAATGACCGACCGCGAAATGGAAGAAATTGCTATTGAACTTCAGTCTTTGGATTGAGCCCTAGTAAATTATTTTGTTAAGAAGTTGAATTTCGAGTTTTAATTAGAAAGTTACAAAAAAGGTGTAGGAAAATGCAAGACCCGGTGGTTGAGCCTGTCGAAACCACCATCTGTAATAGACTGAGAGTGTGTCGCTTGAGACTTTTTGCGGAAGCATATTCTAGTGTGTCGCTTGATTTCGACTCTCTCAATCGGCGCTTAGATGATAATTTCAAAAACTCGAATTTTGACCTACTAAATTATTTTGTTAAGAAATTGATTTTTTTAACTGAAAATTCTATTGGTAACTTGCGGGCACGGTTACCAGTAGAATTTTTCTTAACTGGTCGAATTTCGAGTTTTAATCAGAAATTTACAAAAATATAGCTAGCCAAGCCTA
>CAZXCR010000060.1:0-8140 GCA_964639315.1 uncultured Treponema sp.
TTTTGATAACATCTATTTTACTTACTGCCAAAAATATGGCTAAGGAAACACCGAGCGCACAGGGTGCGCGAGAAAAAAAATTATTTTGATGAAAAAGAATTCGCTCCAAATAAATAAAACGTACAATAAGCTATATTTTTTACATTTTTGAATTTCGCCGGTAGATATTAATAAAAGAAGTTTTAGTCTGATTAAAAGTAATTTGGGGTAAAAAAGTGAAGTCTAAACAAATTATTCTATTTTCGCTTTTGATTTTTTTATTTAGCGGCATTTTTTCCTGTTCACTTAGCAACGAATTTTCCTACACCACAGATTTTTCTGATGAAGTAAAGTCGCTTGTAAAATTTGATAAAAACAAAAACTCTGAAAGTTTAAAAGTTACTGCCTGGAATGTTGAAACGTTTTTTGACTGCGAAACTAGCGGAACTGAGTACAGCGAATTTTTAAAAAGTTCAAAATGGAACAAAGAAATGTACGAAAATCGGCTAAAAAGACTTGTGGAAGTTTTAAAAACTGTAAACAGCGATGTGTATGTAATGGAAGAAATTGAAAATGAAAATGTTCTAAAAGACATAAATAATTTTCTTGCTGGCGAATGGAACTTTAAGAAACGCTACAAATATGCTTGTTTTGCAAAAGAAGCTGGCAGTTCTATTGGTTGCACAGTGCTTTCCCGCTATCCGCTCAAAAATATGAGTGTTCACAGTTTGGATTTTAGTCAGATTCAGGGCGAAACTCCAAGTATGAGGCCGCTTTTGCAGGTTTCGGTTGAAAAAAATGGAAAGGAACTTGTTCTTCTTGTAAATCACTGGAAAAGTATGAGTGGCGGTGAGGAGGTCACAGAAAAGTGGCGCATTGCTCAGGAAATTCTTCTTTCGGAGCGAATGCAAATTCTTGAAAATCAAAAAAAAGCCTTTCTTGCGCTCGGAGATTTTAACCGTGACATTCTGAAATTTAAGTCAGGCGATTTTTGCGAAGGCGGACAGAAAATTCTTTTGCGAGGAGGTCAGAATTTTAAGTTCAGCGAAGAATTTGTAGAAGTTTTAAGTCCGTGGTTTGAAGAAGAAAATTTACTAAAAGAGCCTGGTTCTTATAGTTTTAATGGTGAATGGAGCCGAATTGACAATATGTTTTTTGGCGGAACTTCAGGCTACAATAACTTTACTGTAGAAACTGATGGAAACTGGTTTGATGAAGAAAACAATAAGCCTTTTGCTTTTTCAGTTTGGAACGGAAGAGGCTACAGCGATCATCTGCCAATTTCAGCAGTGGCGGTATTTTAAGGGATTAGAGCGTCTGGTAAAATTGTGATTTTTATCAGGCAACGAAAAAACGCTATTTTTTTACGATGTAAAGAAATTCTTTTGTGTGCAGAGCGCGTTCACTTAAGTTTCTGCTTGCCCGGTAAGCGTTATAATTTGCTTCTAGAATGCGTACTTGGCCTACGCTACTCAAAAGTTCAATCATTTCTTCTTCGCTTATAAAACCTTCGTTGTTAAAAGAAATCAAAAGATATTTTGCATTTAAATCCTGCAGCATTTCCTGAAATTTTCCTTTAACAATTTTCTTTTTATTGTAGTCGCTGCGGTTCCAGTTTTTTGGAATTCCCGAAACAACGCTCATTTTTTCAGCGTCAGGTTTTTTGTAATCAGCAATCAAATTCAGCATAAAATAATTTGAACCATACGGATGCTGATTGTAAGGCGGATCAATATAAGCAAGATGCACTTTTGGAGCCGTTTTTTCTTTTACAAGAAGATTTGCGTCTGATTTAAAAACTGTAAAATTGCTTTTGTACGAACTAAAAACAGGAAACGGAAGTTTTATGTGACCTTGAATTCTAGTTAAAGCATTTGCTCCGTTACCGCCAAATTTTCCAATTCCAGTTTTGCTGTTTTTGTAAAAGCCCTTGAAAACACCGCCAGTATTTGCGTGAATAGAACTTTCGGAAAGCAGCGGTGCAATAAAAAATTTCTGATATTCCTGCGGAATTTCTTTATCAATCAACTGGCGCATACAGTCAATATAACAAGCATTGTACGGCGTGTAAAAACATCGTTCGCCACTGTGAATGTCATTCAAATCTTTTGGCGCATAATATTCTGAAATGAATCCAGGAATTTTCTTAAATGCAGTTTCGCTTTCGTCCAGAAAATTCTTCATATTTTCTTCACAGGATTTTGTAAGCTGATTGTAAAAATCCTGAATCTTCTGCAAATCCAAATCTTTTTTGTTGCTAAGATAACAGTTGCTGATTATGGAAGCGTAATTTTCCATATCATTTGCATACTGATAACTTGAATATTTTTTTAGAAAACGAGAAACAATTCCGCTGCCGCTAAAAACGTCGAAAGTAGAAATTTTTGATTTACCAAGTTCTTTTTGCGCAAGTTCAACACCCTCTTTTATAAAATTCAAAAGAGACCGCTTGTTTCCAATATAAGTGATTAGCTGTTCGGTAAGATAATTTTCGTTTTCTGTCATTTTTTTGGATTTTTGTTTATTTTAGGAATTTTTTACTAACTGCCCAATTTTTAGCACGCAAATTTTAATATTCTGCCGTATAAGCTGCTTCTTTTATCTCATAAAATGCCCAAAGTTCTCCAAGATTAGATTCAGCCATAAATTTTAATGTTTTATAAACTGATTCAGTGTTGGAAAAATCGAGGTCAGTGCCAGTTTTATCTTTTGCAGTGTTAAAACTCAGGTTGCATTCAGTTTTTTGTCCCGAAAAATTTTCTATGCTTGCTTTTATTTTTTCGCAGTAAGACAAATAGTCAAAAAAAGTAGCGCTTGTATTTTCAAGATTGTTTGCATCGTAGGTGAATTCTATTTTTCCAGAGTAGCCTTCGACTGTATTTTTTAAAGCCATTTCTGCGGTAAGTGCAGCGGTTGTTTCAGGACAGTTGTCGTAAAGAAATAAAGTCCATTCTTTTTTTTCTGATTTTTTTGCAACTGATGTTTTTTTTACATCTTTTTCACTAGAAAAATTTTCTTCTTCCTGATTTTTTGAAACACCAGAAGTGGAAGCGCAGGAAATAAAACTTAGCGAAACTAAGCTTGAAAAACAAATTAAAAATGTACAAAAAAATTTTAAAGATTTTTTCATCACTACGGCTTCTCCGAATACGGCTGCATAAAATTCAAAATCATCTGAATCTGAAAATTTAAAAAAATTATAACAGTTTTAAATTTGCTAAACAAGATAAAAGATTTTAAACATATTGCAGACTTAGCTCGTGGGCGCCGGTTACTGATAGAATTTTTTGTTAAGAAAAGATTTTTCTATTTGGTTGAAAATTTTATTGGTAACTTGCGGACAACGATTACTGATGAAATTTTTTTGTTAGGTCGAATTTCAAGTTTAAAAAAATTTAAGATACTAACACACGCTTGATTTCGACAGACTCTATAGACGCTAAAAAACCAAGCCTAGCCCGCTATGGAGGCCCGAAGTTCCGAAGCAAAGCGTAGGTTACTGATATGATTTGCAGTTAAAAGGAATCAATTTCTTAGCAACAAAAATCTGCGAGTTTTCGCAAGAAAACTCGTGTTGCCCACGAATGTGGGCATACGTAACCGTAAGGTTGCGACGAACAGCGGTTTACTGAAAAAATTTACAGCCGAGCGCACAGTGTGCGCGAGAAGAAAATTTATTTTGAGGGGAAAAAAAATTTGCTCCAAGTAAGTAAAATTTGTAACAAAACTCAAATCTCAAACTTTTTGCAAAACATCAACTAGATGACTGCTTGCGCCAAAAAGTTCTGGTCTGGAACAAGTTGACAGATGGTAATCTAAAAAAAGCTTGAACTCGTCTTCATCAAGAGAATTCAACATTTGCCGCATATAATCGCTTGGTCCGTCTTGCGCAAACATTTCAATTCTTTTTAAGCCTGACTTTTTCTGAAGAGAATTTATATCTTCCAGACGCAAGTAACTGTACAAATCTTTTTCGGTTGTAAGCGCGTGAAAATCTTTTGTAACTGTTTTATTTTGCACACATTCCTTAATTTTATGTTTTGAAAAAGCGTACATCAAAATACTGTATTCGTTTAGAATATACGCCGCAAAAATTCTTCCGCCCTTTTTTGTAACGCGGCGGGCTTCACTAAGTGCCTTTAGTTTTTCGTCTTCTTTTTGCAGATGATAAAGCGGACCAAACATAATTGTTAAGTCAAAAGTTTCGTCAGCAAGAAAATGCAAATCCATTGCGTTTCCAGGCCAAATTTTTATGCGCTCGTGCTTTGCTGCCATTACATCAAGATTTCGTTTTACAAGTTCAACTGCCGTAACATCAAATCCTTCTTTTGCAAGCGCCACAGAATATCTGCCGGTTCCAGCACCAACGTCGAGAATTTTTGCATTTTTGTTTTCAGCAAGATATTTGTGAATAAAGTGCATACTTGTTGTAAATTCCACAATTCCGTGTCTTGTGCCAAGCCGATGTTCTTCGTTGAATTTATTATAATATTTTTCAAGTTCTGTCATAATTTTCCTGTTTTAATTTTTTTTCTTCGGCAGCAAGTCTTTCGCGTTCTGTATTTTGCTTTGAAAACATACAGCCGCAGTATTGTTGCCTGTACAATCCATATTCTCTGCTGAGTTCAAGACTCCGCTCAAAACCGCCGTTTTTCTTAAAATCAGAAGGAAGCCATTTTGGATTTACTGAATTTGTATTTTGACTCTCTCCACCTTTTTGATTTTCTTCAAGTTCAAATTGCTGACAAAGATTTTTTCCAATCAAATTGATTTTTTGCGCATCCTTAAACGGACTTATTGAAAGCGTTGTGCACAAATAGTCAAAATTATTTTTCTTTGCATACAAATATGATTTTTTTAAGCGGACTTCGTAGCATCTTTTACACCGCTCGCCTTTTTCTTTTTCAACAGCAAATTCCGGATGATTTTTTATGTCGATTGCGTCATAAAATTCCTGAGGTTCGTAACAGGCTTTTACTAATTTTATGTGATTTTTTTGTGCGATTTCAAAACCAGGCAAAAAATTTTCAAGTTCGCAAAGTCGTCTTTTGTATTCTTCTGGCGGAAAAATATTCGGATTGTAATAGAAAATTGTTATGTCAAAATAATTGCTTAAATATTCAATCACGTAAGATGAACAGGGAGCGCAACAGGCATGCAACAGCAGTTTTGGTCGGATTTTATTCTGTTCAAGAAAAGAGAGAATTTTTTTTGTTTGTTTGTGCAACGGTGTATTTGAAGAAGAAAAATCAGGAAGCAAAGAATTTTTCATATTTCTACTTTACCACGAACTGTGTTTTTGATAAATTCACTTCAGCAGGTAAATTTTAGCGTATGCTGAATTCCTGCATTTATCACAGATGTTACGTTTGCGATGAATGGCGGCTGACTTCGTTTGTATACAGCCTAATGAGCTTAAGAGAAAAAATCTCTACGTCTCCTATCCCACATCACCAAGTAATTCAACCGATACATTTTTATTTTTCTCATTTTCACACAAACTTAAGGAAAGTTTATTGATAGGTAGTTTTTGACTGCGTGACGAGCGGATTGCCTTGTTAAGAAATTGACTTTTTCTTAACTAAAAATTTCGTTGGTAACTTGCAGGATTTTTTTAGTTAAGCAGGGAATTTTTTTTCTTAACTGGAAATTCTGGCGGTAACTCGCGCGTGTAATGTAGAAGATTTTTTCTTAACTGAAAATTTCATTGGTAACTCGCGGGATTTTTTTGCTAAGAAAGCCTAGCCCCGATGGTAAGGGCGGCGAAGCCGTTCAAAACCGTAGGTTTTGAATGCCAACCCTGGACAGCGGGATTCCTAAAAAAAATTTACTGCCGGAACGTAAAAAAATTTGTGACAAGAAAAAAGATTCGCTCCAAGTGAGTAATTTTTTCCTAACCGAAAATTCCGTCAGTAAGTCGCGACAATAAATTTTTCCTAATCGTTTTGTGCTGAAAATTTGACTTGTTTATGGGGGAATTTTATGAACAAGTACGTAAAGCGTTATTTAATTGACGCAATGAGTGGAATGGCGCAGGGACTTTTTGCCTCGCTTTTGATGGGAACAATCATTAAAACTCTTGGGCAGCAACTTTGCCGTTTGGGCAGCAATGTGATTTTTGAATTTCTGGTAACTGCCGGAAACTTTGCTACTGACCCGCACGTTGTTGGAGCAGCAATGGCAATTGGAATTGGCTACGCAATGCAGGTTCCAGCACTTGTACTTTTTTCATTAGTTGCAGTCGGAAGTGCAGCAAATGTTACTGGCGGTGCGGGCGGTCCTTTGGCAGTTTTGATTATTGCAATTATTGCTGCTGAATGCGGATGTCTTGTAAGTAAAAAAACAAAAATTGATATTCTTGTAACTCCGCTTGTAACAATTATTTCTGGAGCGTTACTTACAGTTTTGACCGCAAAGTACATTGGAATAGCTGCGAGCGCATTTGGAAACTTAATTATTTGGGCTACAAAACTAAAGCCTTTCTTAATGGGAATGCTGATTTCGGCACTTGTGGGAATTGCACTTACCTTGCCTATTTCTTCGGCCGCAATTTGTGCAGCGCTTGGACTTACGGGACTTGCGGGCGGTGCTGCAGTTGCCGGATGTTGCGCTCAGATGATTGGCTTTGCAATAATGAGTTTTAGGGAAAACAAGTGGAGCGGTCTTATTTCTCAGGGACTGGGAACTTCAATGCTCCAAATGCCAAATATCATAAAAAATCCGCGCATTTGGATTCCGCCAATTCTTACTTCGATGATTACAGGTCCTATTTCTACCTGCGTGTTAAAAATGGAAATGAATGGCGCGGCAGTTTCTTCAGGAATGGGAACTTGCGGATTTGTAGGTCAGATTGGTGTAATTACAGGCTGGTATTCTCCAAGCGAAACAGCACTTGCACACGGAGCAGTTGCAATTTCTCCAGACTTTTTGGACTGGTTTGGACTTATTATGATTTGCTTTGTATTGCCGGGCGTTTTGAGTTGGGCGTTCACTCTTCTTTTAAGAAAAATCGGCTGGATTAAAAATGGAGATTTATCTCTTGAACCTGCCAGCGGCGTTAGTGCAAAAGTCACTGTAAGCACAGAAAAAAACGCAGAGGATTCTACTCAGGAAAATAAAGCGCAATAATTTTGATTTTTCCTTTATCTGGAGCGAATTTGTCGCAAACTTACGATTATGTATGCCCACATTCGTGGGCAACACGAGTTTCGGCAAGCGAAACTCGTAGGATTGCTTTGTTAAGAAATAGATTTTTTCTTAACAAAAAGACTGCGAGTTTGTCGCTTGCGACAAACTCGTTAGCAAGCGTAAACTTGCAACTTTCCGCGGTTACGGCATTCGCCTCCATTCTTCCGCTTGCGCTCCAGAACGCGCCTTCGGCGCGCCGCTACAATCGAGGCTAAATTTTCTTAGCAAAATATTGGATGTTAAGAAAAATTTTCTTTGGCAAGAAGAAATCTTTTAGTAACCAGCGCGCGCAGTACTTACAGAAATTTTTCCACTTAACAAATAAATTTTTTTGCCAGAAAAAATCTTCTTGTAACCACGCGCACGTGGCGTGTACTTACAGAAAAATTTCCGCCTAAAAAATAAAATTTTTTGTGAAAAGAGAACCTCTTCTGTTAATCCGCGCAACAAAAGCGCGCGCTGTTCTTGAAGTAAAATTTTCACTTATCAAGGAGACCTGCGAGTTTTACGTAACCGCAAGTTGCGAGTCATTCTGAACTTGATTCAGGATCTGTTAAAAATCCCATTGAGAAAGACTTCTGAACTAAAATCAACTTGTCACATTCCAACCGCCAAATTTTTCAGCTAGGTCGAATTTCGAGTTTAAACAAAATTTACAAAAAAGGTGAAAAAGCCTAGCCCCGACGGTAAGGGCGGCGAAGCCGTTCAAAACCGAAGGTTTTGAATGACAACCCTGAACAGCGGGCTTACTAAAAAAATTTTCACTCGGAACGTAAAAAAAATTGTGGCAGAAAAGAAACTTCGCTCCAAGTAAGTAAAAATTGCAAAAAGTTGAATTTTAACCGACCAAGTTATTTTATTCCTTAATTGCTCAAAAAGCCTCATATTGTTAAAATAATGCAGATTTTAATTTGCGCTTTTGCGCTGAAGGTAAATATGGAAAATTCTAAAAGAACTGTAACTTGCGGCGAAC
>CAZXCR010000061.1:0-8135 GCA_964639315.1 uncultured Treponema sp.
TACGCCTTCTTTTAAAAGATACTCTTTAAAAATTTTAAAAAGCAGAAATGATTTTCCGCAGCGACGTAATCCTGTTATTACTTTTATCATTCCATTTTGTTTTTTTGAGAGTAGTTTATTAAGATAAAAATCACGATTTATAAGCATAATTTTTTATAACGAACCTTCTAATTGATATTTTTGCACATTTGTGCAGAAATATCAATTAGAAAAAATGTGTGTGTCTTTTTCATTCTTTTAATATGAATCTAAAAGTGCGAAGCATGCAAAAAATCGCAATATACAAAAAAAGTTCCATGTGCTAAAATTATTTCAAAAATTTATATTTCTGTACTTTTGTGGAATTTTATGAATCCTTTAAATATTGTCTTTTGTGCTGATGATAACTTTGTTGTTCCTACATTGGTCTCTGCTGAATCCATATTAGAAACAAACGAAAACTGTTTTTTTAATATTTTCATAGTTACAACAGGCATTTCTAAAAAGAGAAGGGAACTGATAGAAAGTTTTTCCTGCAAAAAAGCTGACAAAACAAAAATCAAAATCATCACCGCAAAAGAAAACGCTCTTGAAAACTGTCCTGTAAAAAAAGGCGATCACGTTTCGCTGACTACATACCTAAGGATTTTATTGCCGTCACTTCTTCCTAAAAACATAAAAAAAGTTCTCTATGTTGACGGCGATATTCTTTGTGTGTCTTCTCTTTTTGAATTTTACAATACAGATCTTTTTGGTAAATCCTGTTCGGCTATAAGAGATGAAAGAAACAACGATTCAGAAATTTTCAGCCGCTTGGGATATTCAAAAGAAAACGGTTATTTTAATGCAGGCGTAATTTTAATAAATCTTGAATACTGGCGAAATAACAACATTCAAAACAAAACTTTAAGCTACATCTTCAATAACAAAGAAAAATGCCTTTGGCACGACCAGGACGCACTCAATTTTGTTCTTGCAGGAACCGTGCATTTTGATGATTTTAAGTATAACCTTACGCAAGGCTTTCTTTTTGACAAGGCACAGCTTAAGATAAGTTCTGATTATTACAGTCAAATTGACCGTGCAATAAAAAATCCGTGTCTAATTCACTATTGTGCTTCCTACAAGCCGTGGCACGTTGAATGTAATTCACCGTTTAAAGACTTGTGGCGAAAATGCTACAGACGAACATTCGGCAAAAAATGCACGCTTACATTTAAAAACAAAGGTACAAACCGCATAAAATGGCGCATAAAATTTGTTTTAAATGCATTACACATAAAAAGTTACGCAGACTTTAGAAAAAGCATTGTCTAGTAGGCTTTTTATTTGACTTTATATTCACTTATATTCTTTTCTTTAGAATCAAAGTTTACACCGATTTTAAAAAGTTTTCGTTTATCGCTAGCGAAAGGCTCTGCGTATTTTTTTTCTTCTATTTGAGCTAATGCTTCATCTGCTGATTTATCGCGTTTAAACTCAAAAAGATAAATATAGTTATCCGCCTGAACCACGCAATCTGCACGACCAAAGGAAGACTGCTGTTCCACGCCCACAAACTGCCCCATTAAAATAAACACAATGTAGATTATATTCTGAAAGTTCTGTTCAATAACCGTGTCGTCAGTTTTTGAAGAATATGGAAGGTTTGCAAACAAAGATTTAAATCGGGTCATAAATGAATCAATGTCACCATTTTGAACATCTTTGCAAAACTTAGACACACAAAGCGAATTTTCATCCTGAGTTGACTCTGTAAAATACGGAACAAGGCAGTCCAAAAAACTGTAGCGAACTTCATCATTCGGGTAGCCCAAATGATATTCCTGATACTTTGCATCATACCCTTTTATAGTCAGATAACCCGTCTGGTAAAAAAGTGGAATTGGGTTGGGGTTATCGTCGCGGTAATCCTGCAACAATGTTGCTTTTCCAGAAAGTTCATCTGTAGAAAACTTTCTAGGGTTAAAATTACTTTCTTTTAATTTATTAAGTAAAAATGTCGGCGTGCCGCTTGCAAACCAGTAATTTCCAAACTCTTTTTTAAAAAGTGCATTAATCAAACTGAACGGATTATAAAGACCTTCAGATTTTGGATGAAAATGATAACCGTCATACATTCGTTTTAATTCTGCAAGACAATTTTCATAAGACAGCGAAGAGTTATCTGCCAATTTTTGAATTTCAGGAGAGAAAGTTTCTTCCATTTCATTTTGTGTAATGCCGCAGATTGTAGAAAAATCTTCATCAAAAGAAATATCATTCAGCTGATTTAAATCACTAAAAATCGAAACTTTACTGAACTTTGTAACGCCAGTAATAAAAACAAACTGCAGATGTTCATCGCAGGATTTTAAGTTGCCGAAAAAGCCTTTGAAAAGTTTACGACTTTCTTCCAAAGCTTCGCCCTCACTTTCGAGCAGGGATTTGTCGTATTCATCAACAAGGACTACAACTCCAAGACCTGTCTTTTCGTGAGCAGCTTTTAAAAGATGATTAAAACGGCGAGGAAGATTTTCTTTTGGAATTTCAGGATTTGTTCCATATTCTTTTTCCCAATTTGAAAGATGTTCATTCAAAATTGATGACAAATCAGAAAAAGATTCATATTTATTTCCGTTAAAATCAAAATAAAACACCGGGTACTTTTTCCAGTCTTTTTCAAGTTCAGCAATTTTAAGACCGGTAAAAAGTTCCTTCTGCCCTTCAAAATAAGCACGCATTGTAGAAACTAAAAGGCTCTTCCCAAAACGGCGCGGACGGCTTAAAAAATACTGCCGGCCTTCAGTTGCCAAGCGATAAATAAATTCTGTTTTATCAACATACAGATAATCATTTTTTCGTAAGATTTCAAAACTCTGTACGCCAATCGGAAGTTTTCGCATATTCATAAAAAAATTATAGCATATATCGCAATTACTTGCGACCAACATCCGCTGCATTAAACTTGTCTAAAACTTATCTAGATCGAATTTCGAGTTTAAACAAAATTTACAAAAAAGGTGAAAAAGCCTAGCCCCGATTGTAGCGGCGCGAAGCGTAGTTACCAGTGAAATTTCCTGTACAATAAAAATCTTTTGCTTAAGAAGAAAATATGCGAGTTTTCTCAAGAAAACTCGGGAAGCAACTGTAATGTTGTGGCAAATTCGCTCCAAGTAAGTAAAAATTGCAAAAACTCGAATTTTAACCTATCTAAAAATAGTCGCATTTTACCTAAATTTTACATTTCTTTGACACGGGATTTAAGTTGGTCTTTTTATAATATAGCCGTAGCAGAAAAAAGGCACTTTTTTACGGGAAAAGATTTTGCAAAAAAAACTAAGAACTGCGGAGGCGCAAATGTGTGACGCAATGAAAATAGAAAAATTAAATTTGTGGTACGGAGAAAACCATGCGCTAAAAGATGTAAGCGTAAATATTCCAAAAAATGAAATTACCGCATTAATTGGACCTTCTGGATGCGGAAAGTCAACTTTTCTAAAAACATTAAACAGAATGAACGATTTGGTTCCAAATGTAAAATGTACTGGCAAGGTGATTTTTGACGGTAGAAACATTTTTGATCCAGACGTAGACATTACCGAGTTACGCAAAAGAGTTGGAATGGTTTTTCAAAAGGCAAATCTTTTTCCAATGAGCATTTACGATAATATTGCTTACGGACCGCGAATCCATGGAATTACCAGCCGTGCAAAACTTGATATGATTGTTGAAAAGTCGCTTACAGAAGCTGCAATCTGGAACGAAGTAAAAGATAATCTTAAAAAAAATGCACTGCTTCTTTCTGGCGGCCAGCAGCAGCGGCTTTGTATTGCCCGTGCCCTTGCAGTTGAACCAGAAATTCTTTTGCTAGATGAATCAACAAGCGCACTCGATCCTATTTCAACAGGAAAAATTGAGGAACTTTGTCTTTCGCTAAAAAAACGGCTTACAGTAATTATGGTTACTCACAATATGCAGCAGGCGGTACGAGTTTCCGACAGGTGTGCTTTTTTTCTTCTAGGCGAACTTGTTGAAGAAGATGTAACAGAAAAAATATTCTCTTCACCGCGCGATAAACGCACTGAAAACTACGTTACAGGGAGGTTTGGTTGATGCGCAAAGAATTTGATGAGGAACTTCAGTCCTTAAATATTGAAATGATAAAAATGGGAATGATTTGTGAAGGCGCAGTAAAAGATGCTTCACTCTATTTCCTAGACGACGGAAAAAATCAGAGTAAAAAATACGACGAAAACGATTTTTCAGATTTGCTAGATAAAATTCGCACCCAAAGTCGCAAAATAACTGATATGTGCTTGCGTCTTATTTTACGCGAACAGCCGGTTGCCAAAGATTTGCGCGAAATTTCTTCTGCACTAAAAATGGTTACGGATTTGGAGCGAATTGGTGTTCAGGCAGCGGATATTTCAGAAATTGCTTCACTTGGAAACATAAAAGGCAAAACTTCGGGACTTCCGCTAAAAGAACTTTCCGAAGCAACCCGAAATGTAGTTTCCAAAAGTATTGATTCGTATGCTAAAATGGATTTGGACATTGCACTTGGTGTAATAAAAAGCGACGATGAAGTTGACGGTTACTTTGACGATATCAAAAAGAATCTCATAAAGCAGGTGCGTTCTTTAAGTGTAAGCGAAGATGCCTTTCCAGATCTTTTGTTGATTGCCAAATATTACGAGCGGATTGCAGACCATGCAGTAAACATTGCAAAGTGGGTTGTTTTCTGCATTACAGGTGAGCAGTCCGGCGGAGGAAAAAAGTCAAAATGATTTTTTGTGTTGAAGATGATGAGAACGGGCGTGAACTTATGGTTTATGCTCTTTGTACGGCAGGATTTGAGGCGAAAGGATTCGAGAATGCCACGTCTTTTTGGGAAGAAATTAAAAAGACTCGCCCGGATCTTATTATCCTTGACATTATGCTTCCAGACGAAGACGGAATTTCCATCTTAAAAAAATTGCGCTTTTCTTCCGTTACTGCAGACATTCCTGTGATTATGGCAAGTGCCAAAGGAAGCGAGTACGACAAAGTAAAAGGTCTTGATTTTGGCGCGGACGATTATCTTGCAAAGCCTTTTGGAATGATGGAAATGACTTCTCGCGTGCGGGCAGTTCTGCGGCGAAGTCAAACTAAAAAACGACAAGAAATTCTTTGCGTAGGAAAAATCGAACTAAACAACACCGAACATACTGTAAAAGCAGATGGAAAAAATGTTGAACTTACGCTAAAAGAATACGAGTTACTTTCACTTTTTATGATGAACATAGAAAAAGTATTTTCTCGTGATGAACTTTTGCTTCTTGTTTGGGGAATGAATTTTGCTGGCGAAACCCGCACGGTTGATGTGCACGTAGCAACTTTACGTCAAAAACTTGAAAAAGAAGGCGACCTTATAAAAACCGTGCGTGGGGTTGGTTACAAAATGGGAGAACTCTATGACTAAAAAAATATTCTTAAGTATTTTTCTTACCGCATCAATGGTTCTTCTGGTTTCATTTTCTTTGGTACTAGGAATTCTTTATAAATATTTTACAAATGTTTCTGCAAAAGAACTTAAGTCTGAAATAAATTTAGCTTCGGTGGGCGTTGAAAGCGAAGGAAAAAATTATCTTGAATTATTAGATAAGTCTACTGCGCGTGTTACCTGGATTAATTCAGACGGAACGGTTCTTTTTGAAAATTCTGGAACTGAAGCTTCAAAAATGGAAAATCACATTGAGAGGGAAGAAGTTCAAAAAGCGTTGAAAACTGGTTACGGAGAAAGTCAGCGGTATTCTTCTACGGTTTTTGAAAAATCGCTTTATGCCGCAAAAAAACTTTCAGACGGTACAATTTTAAGAATGTCCCTTTCGCAGTACTCGATTGCGTCTCTTGTAGTTGGAATGATTCAGCCTATTTTGATTTTAGTTGCGGTGGCAATTATTTTTTCTGCATTTATGGCAACCCGACTTTCTGCCCGCGTGGTAAAGCCGCTTAACGAAATCAATCTGGAACATCCGGAAGAAAATGAAGGTTATGACGAAATTTCGCCACTTCTTTCAAGAATCCGATTTCAGCAAAACGAAATAAAATCTAAAGAAGAAGAAATTTCGCGCACAAAAGAAGAAACTGACGTTATTTTGGAAAATATGACTGAAGGAATCATTTTAATCTACAAAAACGGCGAGATTATGAGTATGAATTCTTCAGCTAAGAAACTGCTTTCTTTGCACGGCGACTACACTGGAAAAAATATTCTTACCGCCACACGAGATCCAGTAATTCAGAGTTTGTTTTCAGAGGCACTCGAAGGTAGAAAAGCGGAAAAAACACTTCCTCTTTCAGCCGGAATTTATCAGATAAGCGCAGCTCCAATTTTTGAGGGTTCAAAAGAAAAGACAGTACGTGGCGCGGCAGTGGTTATGTACGACGTTACCGAACGAGAAAAAGCTGAAGAAGAAAGACGAGAATTTTCTGCAAACGTTTCTCACGAACTAAAAACTCCTCTGCACGTAATTTCAGGCTATGCTGAACTTATAAAAAACGGACTTGCAAAAGAAAGTGATATTACCTCCTTCTCGCAAAAAATATATTCCGAATCTCAGCGGATGACGCAACTTGTTGATGACATTATAAGTCTTTCGCATCTTGACGAGGGCGCAAGAGATATGGAATGGCAACAAGTAAATCTTTTTACGCTGGCAGATGAATGTGCAAAGCGGCTTTCAACCGAAGCGGAATCAATGCAGGTTAGCGTAAAAGTTTCTGGTGAACAGCAAAGTGTTCAGGGAATTGCACCGCTTCTTCAAAATGCAATTTACAATCTTGTGGATAACGCAATCAAATACAACAAAAAAGGCGGAAGCGTAAACGTTGAAATTTCTGAAAAAGGAAAAGAAGCTTTAATTTGCGTAAAAGACACAGGAATTGGAATTCCAGAAAAAGATCAGCGGCGGGTTTTTGAGCGATTCTACCGCGTAGATAAAAGTCATTCACGTGCAATTGGCGGAACCGGACTTGGACTTTCCATAGTAAAGCACGCGGTTTTGGTTCATCACGGAAAAATCACTTTGGAAAGCAAAGAAGGCGAAGGTTCACAATTTACAATTTCTTTGCCACTCGAAAGAAAATTGGTTTAGGCTCAAGTTTTATTTCCTGCAGAATTTTTTGTAAGAATTGACTTAGCTCCTAAACTTCCACATAATTTGCGTATGAATATTTCAAACAAAAGAATCGACAAAGGCGCTCCCTTTGATTTTGGTCGTACGTCTGCTGATTACGCAAAATTTCGTGACATTTATCCTGAAAGTTTTTACAAAAAAATTCTTTCGCTTGGAATTGGCAAAGAAGGACAGCAGATTCTTGATGTAGGAACAGGAACCGGCGTTCTTCCGCGAAATATGAGAAAATTTGGTGCAAAGTGGACTGGAACTGATATTTCTGAAAATCAGATTGAAGCAGCAAAAAAACTTTCTGAAGAAACAGACATTTTAAATAATCAGAATAAAATTGAATATTTTGTGCGCCCAACCGAAAATCTTGGTTTTGACTTAAATTCCTTTGATGCAATTACGGCGTGCCAGTGCTTTTGGTATTTTGATTACGAAAAGACCGCCTTGGAATTTTCCCGTGTTCTAAAGCCACATGGAAAAATTTTGCTTTTAGTAATGGAATGGCTTCCGTTTGAAAGTGAAATTGCGCTTGCAAGTGAAAATCTTGTGTTAAAATATAATCCTGCGTGGAGCGGGAAGGGCAGTGTTTTGAAAAGCATAAAAGTTCCGCAGTCGTTTACAGAATTTTTTACCCTAAAGCAACACGAAGAATGGAAACTGCCAGTTCATTTTACGCGCGAAACCTGGAATGGCAGAATGAAGTCTTGCCGTGGAATTGGCGCGTCTCTTCCAAAAGAAAAAATTGCGCAGTGGGAAGCCGAGCACCTGCAAATGCTAAAAAATAATGCGGCCAAAGAGTTTGACATTTTGCATTACGCGGCCTATGCGCTTTTAGAAAAAAAAGACTGATTTTTTCTTATCAAAAAGAATCCTCGACATTACCCACGCCCGGTTACTGATAGAATTTTTTACTTAAGAAAAAATTTATTTCTTAACCAAAATCGCCTGTGTTACTAGGCTGAATTTCGAGTTTAAATAAAATTTACAAAAAGATGTAGGAAAATA
>CAZXCR010000062.1:0-3261 GCA_964639315.1 uncultured Treponema sp.
TACTGATAAAATTTTCTGTTATAAAAAATCTATTTCTTAACAAAAAAAATCTTGCGAGTTTGTGGCTGTTACTAACAAAATTTCCTGTCACATAAAAATCAATTTCTTAACGAGCAAAATCTGCGAGTTTCGCTTGCGAAACTCGTGAAGCGAGCGAAGCTTGCGACAAACTCGGGAAGCAGGCGTCAGCCTGCGACACAGGCTCAACCACCGGGGACTTACGAAATTACCAATAAAATTTATTCTCAACAAGAAAACTGCTTCTTAACAAAAGCCCCGCCGGACACAAATAAAATTTTTTGTTTTACAGAGAATTCTATCAGTAAACACGCCCGCTACTTTCAATCAAACAAACGAGTCTTTTTGCAAATCTGACTTTATTTTTTTTATTATGGTTTCCATATTTAATAGAAACGCTGGGCTTTCTTGCTTGCCGTCTTTAAAACTAACTGTTCCGCGGTAAAATCCGCTTTTTGTTTCTGACTTTTTGAATTTTTCTTTTAGACTGTCAAAATCATAAAAATCACTTGCGGAGGAAATTTGTAGTGCAATTTCTTCATCACTTTTTAAAATCATAAAGGAACTGTCTTTACTGGCACCACCGCCCATCAGCATAGAAAAATCAACTGCCGCATAAAGATTTCCAAAGCAGTTTATAACCCCTTTTATGTAATCAGGCAAAAACGGAATTTTTACAACATACTGATTTCTTACAATTTCGCTTACGTAAGAGGAATCAATTAAATATTTTTCGTCTCCTGCCTTGAACAAAAGATCAGTTTCACTCATAAAACCGATTATAAGGGCAAAATTTGACTTTTGCAATTTGAATCATATAAGTGGCGGTGGGGCTGGTTACTGATAGAATTTTCTGTTAAGAAAAAAAGCCTGCGACAAACTCACGGAATTTCTTGTTAAGAAATTAATTTTTTATTAACTGAAAATCTTGTCAGTAAAAGCAGCGAAGTGAGGAGGCTGAGCGGAGAGCGAACCCTGGAAGGCCGGTTAACAAATGGACTTTTCGCGCAAAAAAAAGCTAAAATTCATCAAGTTTATTTTTTTTTCACGATTTTATGGTATAATTCTTTTAGATTTTATGCAGTTTTCAAAAGATGACTTTGCCAGCAATTTTATTCAGGAAAGCCTTGAGCTGATTAATATAATTGACACGCAAATACTCGAATATAAAAGCTCTCCCAACAATGCGCTTTCTTTTACGGAAATTCTGCGCGCCCTGCACACAATAAAAGGTTCTGCACGTATGCTTAACTTTTCTGCGGTACAAAAACTTTCCCACGCTATGGAAGATCTTGTTAAGAAAATTGAAAACGGCACTTGCAAAATCACCCCTGAAATTATAAGCGTTCTGCTTGCCTGCACTGCTCGTACAAAAACTGCACTCCGTCATATTGAAAAAACCGGGAACGATAAAATTCCAGTTTCGTCTCATATTGAACTTTGCCGTAAAATAAGCAACGGGAATTCTTTTAATCTTGAAGAAATTAAGGCGGAACTTGAAAGCGACTTAATGCAGGAAATTTCTTTGCAAACAGAAAATTCTCAAAGCACGCAAGATTTTTTAGCAAACCAAATTAATCCTTTTCCAGAAATTTTGAACATAAAATCTGTGCGCACGGACTTGAGCGTTCTTGATAAAATTCTGCATTCCTTTGATGACTTAATCTTGAGGCACTTTCGCATAAAGCACAGTATTGATTCTTCTTTGCAAAGCGACCTTCCAAAATCTTTTGAAGAAGAAATTAATCAGTACGAAAATTTGCTTTTTAACCTTCAGAATTCGCTTATAAACCTAAGAATGCTTCCGCTCAGCATTATTTTGCACCCGCTCAAACTTGAAATTGAAAAAGATGCGCCTGGTTTTGGAAAAGAAGTAAATCTTGAAATTCCTGATTCAAATCTTATGCTCGACAAATTTATTCTTGAGCATCTTGAAAATGTACTGATTCAAATTGTGCTAAATTCTTTGGTTCACGGAATTGAAACTGGCGAAGAAAGAAAAGCTAAAAACAAGAGTGAAAAAGGTCTTATAAAAATAAAAGTCAATAAAGTTCAAAACAGAATGCTCATTAGCATAAGCGACGACGGCAGAGGACTTGACTACGAAAAAATCCGTGCAAAGGCTTTGGCTACAAAAAATTTTTACGATTACACAAAAGACCAAATTCTAAAAATGAGTGAAAAGGAACTGCAAAAATTTATTTTTGAAAGCGGATTTACAACTCAAGACAAGGCAGACAATTTTTCTGGCAGAGGAATAGGTCTGGATATTGTTAAAAATGAAATGGAAAAAATTAAGGGAAAAATAACTGTAAGTTCAAAAAAAGATTTGGGCACCACTTTTGAACTGAACCTTCCGCTTTCGCTTGCAAATCAGCAGGGAATTTTTGTAACAAGCGGCACTTATAAATTTATGATTTCGTCCCACTACATAAGCGAAATAACTGACTATTCAAGCGCAAACATTTTTTCACGTCAGAAGCAAAATTATATTAAAGTGCATAACGAAGACGTTCCAGTTTATTTTCTTTCGTCAATTTTAAATCTGAAAAAACAAAATACCTTCAATTCGATTATTATTGCTGACTATCTTGATTCAAAAATTGGAATCGCAGTTGATTCTGTGGAGCAGTTTAAAAATGTAACTGTAAATCCAATGCCAAAAATTCTTCAGTCCGTGGAAGCCTTTCAGGGAATTGTTTACGATGAATATTATTCTTTAATTCCCGTTCTGGATCTTCCGTTTATCATTAAAAAACTAAAAAGTCTGCTTTCTTACGAAATTAAAAAATACGAAATGCTCAATGATTCTAAGAAAAAGCGGATTCTGATTGTAGATGATTCGGCGGAAACAAGGCAAATTGAACAAAGCATTTTTACAGCCGCTGGGTACGAATGCGAAGGCGCAAGTGATGGAATTGAAGCGCTCGATATTTTGCACACTCATCATTTTGACGCAATGGTTACAGACATAAATATGCACAGAATGGACGGACTTTTGCTCATAAAAAATGTGCGGAATTCCGGGGAATTTACTTCGCTTCCAATCATTGTTGTTACAGGAGCGTACAGCCAAGACGACCGCCAGAAATTTATAAATGCCGGAGCAGATGATTTTTTTACAAAGGCAGACTTTAAACGCGAAAAACTTATTAAAATGATGGAAAATCTTCTTAACTCTCAAAGCGATTCTGCACTTTACAAATCATCTTAAAAAGTAAAAAAAAGGAAGAAAGTTCACCT
>CAZXCR010000062.1:3271-8120 GCA_964639315.1 uncultured Treponema sp.
ATTGATGATATGGAAAATTTATCTAAAACACAAAAAACAATTCTCATCGCAATAAATTCAAAATCAGGTGCAGATCTTCTTGCGGATTTTTTTAATGATGCGCAGAAAAAAAAGGAAAATCCATTTTTGTACAAAATAATTTCCGCAGAAAACGGAAAAGAAGCTTTGGATCTTATTTTTTCAGAGTGGCCGGATCTTGCAGTTATTTCTGCGGAACTTCCGGTAATAAACGGAAACGATGTGTGCAGAATTCTTAAAAATATTGATTCTTTTAATTCAATTCCAGCAATTCTTTTTTCAAACGAAAATTCCGAGTTCAGATTCTGGACAAAAACTGCAAAGTGCGATGCCTTCTACATTTCAAATTCGCAAAATCAGGAAAAAATTGTAAACGAAGCAAACAAACTTCTTCTTGAACACAAAAAAACTTCCTTGCAAACAAAAAAAATTACCAGCGATGAAGAGCGCATTGAACTTGTAACAAAGGCTTACGACAAGGAACTTTGGGAACTTTACCTTACAAAAACTGCCTACGAAAACACAAATTTAATTTCAGACCTTTTTGCCCTTGTAATAAAAACCGTTTCTGACCTTTCAAAAATTTTTCTTTTCGACGTGATTGCAGTAATCGTGAACGAAAATCAAATTCTTGAGTATTATGAAAAATCAAGCAGCATTTCTGATGACGACTTTGAAACCTTTAAAAAAATCTGCCATTCAGACTTTGAAAAAAGATTCCCAGAACGAATTACGTACAACTGGAACAAAACTGCTTACAGAGAAAATGAAATTGACAGTTTTGAAGAAAAGCACGAAAAAATCACTAACTATTCAGTTTTTCCGCTTGAAAAAGATGCTTCAATTCCTTTTTTAATTCAAATTGGAAACTGTGGCGAAAATACAATTGATGATTTGACCCTTAAAAAAATTGATACCTTTACAAAAATCTACAGCACGGTCATTTCAAAAGCCATTGTTTTTAGGCGGACTGTAAAAAAAGAAGATCAGTTAAGGCGGCTTTTTTGCCAGTATTTGCCAGAAGACATTATTAACAAAAAACTTTCCGGTGGCTCAAAAAAATCAGACACGCAGGGAGTTCAGAAGCGGCTGGCAATTTTAATTGCTGACATAAGAAATTTTACTTCAATCACAGAAAATCTTGAACCAAACCTCGTGGTTAAATTTCTGAATAAATTCTTTACGAAACTTGGCGAAATAATTGTGCGTTACGGCGGAACAATCAACAAGTATATGGGCGATTCCCTTATGGCACTTTTTGGCGCCTCTGATGATTCAGACAACAACGGTTACAAGGCTGCTATGGCTGCAATCGAAATACAAAAAGAAATTTTAAATTTTGACCAGGACATTCTTGGAATTTTGCAGTTAAAAGAGGGTCAGGAATTTCGCGTAGGAATTGGCATTCATTACGGTAAGCCGATTGTAGGTGAAATTGGCAGTGAAGACAGAAAAGACTACACGGTTGTGGGCGACGATGTAAATCTTGCTTCGAGAATTGAAAGTCTTACAAAAATTTTCGGTGTAAAAACCATAATCACTGAAGATGTAAAAAAAGACATTGACGAAATCAACAAAAAATTTTTCTCTCCAGAAAATCCGCCAAAGAGAGAATTTTATTTTAGAAGTCTTGGAAAAGTTAAGGTGGTTGGCAAAGAAAAAGTTACGCGAATTTTTGAGCTTTTTGACAATCCGCAAAAATACACTGAAACTTATCTTAAAAACTACAAAAAAGGACTTCATCAGTTTATGCTTGGAAGTATGGAAAGTTCGCTAAAGTATTTTAACGAGGCACGAAAAGAAATGGCCGGTCCAGACACAGAATTTATGATTAGTCAGGTAAACGAAATGTCTGAAGCCTTCCGCAAAAATACCGCTTTGGAAAAAGACTGGGACGGTTCTATAAAAATGCTCCGTAAATAAAAAGGGCAGCTGGTAAAAAGTTAAGGTCAGAAGGAAAAAATGGATAGAATAAGAGAATTAAATTCCTTTGAAAGAGAAATGCTCAACATAAAAATGAGAATCAATCTTTTTTCAGTTCTTATGATTTACTTATACACTCTTTTTTTAAGCGGAAAATTCGACTTTGTTTCTTCGCTCCTCAATCATCAACTTTTTAAACTTTCACAAGAAGTAAAAGATGAACTGCCTCTTTTTTCACTGGTTGCGCTAATTCTTGCAGTCATAATTCAAGTTCTTGCCGGAACAATAATTCACCACTACACAAGCGCCGATCTTTCGCTGGAAATTGAATTGGAAAAAGAAAAAACGTCTGAGGCCAACTTTGTAAACAACGAAGATGCAAAAATCTTTAGAACGCTGATTATAAAAAAAATTGCACGGTACCCGCTAAAATGCGCCGTTGAACAGGGATTGCTTTTGTTTGCTCAGGGGCTTTTTATGGTCATTTCAATTTTTGTTATGTTCGAGTTAAGCACGGAAAGATGCGTTTTAGTTTTTGCCGGAATGACTTTTACGGTTATGCAGAGTTCGCTTTTTTCTTACGTTAAGACAGAAAATTCCTGTGCCAAATTTACGGCACTTCTTGCAGACTATGGAATTTCAGACAGAATCATAAAGGAAGAAAACTTTTGGGGAATAAAACTCTACTCAAGGATTATTCTGCACGTTTTTTTTCCTGCCATTGCAACTTTTACAACCGCCGCTCTTTTTACTAAGGTGGGAGTTACAGAAAATTTAGACTGGAACACAAACATAATTTATCTTGGAATTATTCTTGCAATAAATGTTCTTATGGACCTTTACATTGCCTTTTACTTTAGAGTACTTGTTTCCAAAAATATTCTTAAGGTGAACACGCTGTTAAAGTCGCTTGAAAAAATTAAAAATCCTGACTGGAAAAAAATTCTAAGTAGCGAAAAGGTTCCGCTTGCATTTACCACAGAAATTGACTACAGCATTTATCTTATAAATCGGATTATTCTGGAACTTTTACAGAGCGAAGAAAAGTCGCGGATGCACTTTGAAGACGTTACTGAAAAAAACAAGCAGCTTTTTGCAGATACTCAGAAATTTAAAGACATTGCAGAAAATGAAAAACTCAGATCGTACGACTTTATTGAACTTATAAAATCGTCAGTTTCTAATCTTGAAGGAAGTGCGCAAGAAATCTCAGAAATTTCAAAAAATTCAGCAGAAACTTTCAATTGTGTTTTAAGAAGCACAAAAATTCTCAAAGAAGATAATGCTAAAATTAAGGAAATTCTTTTTGCTGACCGGCAGACTATTAAAGAAATCAATCTTCTAGGAAAAGAAATTGATTCTATTTTTGACATTGTTGCAACAATTGAGCAAATTTCAGAACAAACAAGGGCCATTGCTTTTAATGCTGAACTTGAAACCTCGGAAGCAGAAGAAAACGCCCTTAAATTCCACATAATTACAAACGAAATTCGGCGGTTTGCAGACGCAATTACGCAGTCAATTCTCGAAATAAAAGAAAGGCTAAAAGACATTCAGTCCGCCTCTGACAATCTTATTATTTCAAGCGAGGCCGGAATTCAAAGAATTGAAAAAGCTGACACTTTTATTGAAAATTTAAATGAGCATTTTGACGAAATGCAGCTTTCTTCAGAAATTACGCAGGACTGCACAAATTATCTTTTGCAAAGTGTAAAAAAGCAGACTTTAGGTTTTACAGAAATATCAAAAAATCTTGCACTTCTTGGGCGCAACTCAAATTTCTACGCTGACTTTTTAAAAAAGATTTCGTTCGGTACAAATCAAATCAGCAGTTTTTGCAAAGACATTGAAGCAACAAAAGATTCTGACGCAACATTTGACGCAAGATTTGAAGCAACAAAGGAAGAAAGCCTATGAAAGTAAAATTCCTTAAAAAAAGAAAAATTCCTTCTGAAAAAAAATTTTATAATTTTTCTCTCTACACTCTTTTAAAATACTTTGCGCTAAATTTTTTTGCGGGGCTGGTAGTTTACTGTTTATCTGCAATTTTTATATATCTTCCGGCAAAGGAAATTCTTAAAACAATTCTCTATCCGGTAATTTTTATTGCAATTGGAGTTTCTGCGCTTGAAGTTGCGTGCCATCTTCTTATTACAAAAGGTCTTTCATCAAATCTGCTTTACTGGAAACTTCACAAACTGAGCGTTTCTGACAACACAAGTCTTCTGCGAAAAGTGCAGTCTTATCCAATGCTAAAAGGCTTTGAAGTGTTCGTATGTTTTTTAATTTGCGCCACTCTTATGCTTTTTTATTTAATCAACTCTTTAAATATTGACCGCAAAATAACTGCAGCATTTTTTGTTTTTATTTTTGAACTTTCGTATCTTTACGGAATGATAGTCCTTGACCTTACAAACAGAGAATGTTCGTCTATTGCTTCAGAAATTGTAAAAAGCGGAGTAAAAGTAGACGAAGCAAGCCTGAACTACAAAAACTACAACATTTTTTCATTTGTAATGTACATTGGCATTCCAACTGTTATTGCGGTGGTTCTTTTTATGCTGACTGCAAATTTAACTTGGAAACCAACAATCATCCACACTAACGAAATTATTGACGCAAATAAAATCGTACACGTTAAGGGCTCGATTGCTAGCAAAACTTTAAACGAACTTGAAAAAAACAATATTTTTATAATGGCAATTCCGCCAAAATCAGTGTCTATTTTTAGAATAACTTTTGCGGCAGTTGTAGACATTCTTTCAATAACTTCTCTTGCCTTCATTTATTTTGGCACAACAATCAGATACAATCAGAAGCTTCAAAAAAAACTTGAAGAACTCAGCGAACAAAAAACTGAATTAAAGGCGCTCAATCTGCCTGTAAACAAATACCGCGAGGCTTCCTA
>CAZXCR010000063.1:0-8063 GCA_964639315.1 uncultured Treponema sp.
AAAATTCGAGTTTTTTGCAATTAATCATTTAAGCGCCGATTGAGAGAGTCGAAATTAAGCAACTATTACTGATAGAATTTTTTGTTAATAAAAATCAATTTCTTAACAAAAAAAAGCCGCAAGCGAAGCTTGCTCTGCGAGTTTGTGGCTATTACTGACAAAATTCCCTGTCCCACAAAAAATAATTTCTTAACAAACTTACATTTCATAAAATTCCCTTAAAAAGTCCTTAAGCAAAAAAAAAATTTGATTGACAATCTCATAGATAAATGTAAAAATATTTTTATGAAAACCTTTTCATAAAGAGGTAACAAATGAATTTTAAGTCTATTGTGCTTGTTTCTGCCGGATTTTTGCTTTGTTCAACAGGCTTTGCGGAAAATCCTAACGTAGAAAAGGATTCTGTTATGCAAAATTTAGAAACTGAAAAAATTATTGTAAATAAAAAAGATGCCTCTCCGTTCAATAATGGAAAATTTGAAGGCTGGGGAACAAGTTTTTGCTGGTGGCCAAACCGCATTGGTTATGACGATGAACTTGCACAAAAGGCTGCAAAGGCATTTTATTCACCAGAAGGACTTGGTTTTAATATTATCCGCTACAATATTGGCGGTGGCGATGATCCTAGTCATCATCATATAACTCGTACAGATTCTGATGTTCCGGGCTATTTGTATTTGGACGAAAACGGAAATCCTTATTACGACTGGAGCGCGGATCACAATCAGCGAAATGTTTTAAAAGAAGCGCTTAAAGTAGGTCAGAATGTGATTGTGGAAGCATTTTCAAATTCTCCGCCTTACTTTATGACTAATTCCGGATGTTCAAGCGGTGCGGTAGATTCTTCAAAAAATAATTTGCGCGATGACCAATATGAAGCTTTTGCAGAATATATGGCGACTGTGATTGAGCATTATAAAAATGAAGAAGGAATTGTTTTTTCAAGCTGTGATCCAATGAATGAACCGGCAACAAGTTACTGGGGCGCAAATTCCTGGAAGCAAGAAGGATGTCATTTTGATATGGGCGAAAGTCAGTCAAGAATGCTTTTGGAAATGAAAAAAGCTCTTGAACGTCATAATTTGAATGATGTAATTCTTTGCGGAACTGACGAAACAGACATTGATGTAGCGGCTTTTGCGTATAAGCAGTTGAGTAAGGAAGCTAAAAAATCTATTTCCAGAATTGATGCTCATACTTACGGTGGCGTAGATCGCGAGGCTCTAAAAAATCTTGCAAAAAAAGAAAAGAAAAATCTTTGGATGAGCGAAGTTGACGGCGGTTACGAAGCTGGCGAAAATGCCGGAGAAATGAGTTGTCCTTTGTGGTTTGCAAATCGGATTGTTCTTGATATGAACGGAATGCAGCCTTCTGCGTGGATTATGTGGCAGGCAATTGACTGTCATATTTCTAAGGAAGGTCGCAATGGAAATAAAGACTGGGCACCTTCGAATTTTAATGGCGGATATTGGGGACTTGCGGTTTGCAATCACGATACAAAAGAAATCATTTTAACTAAAAAATATTATACGATGGCTCAGTTCAGTCGTTACATAAAGCCGGGCGCAACAATTATTGCTTCTTCGGACCATTCGCTTGCTGCTTATGATAAAGACAAAAAGCAGCTGGTGATTGTTGTGGTAAATGACAAAGCCAAAGATAGAAACTGCCAGATTGATTTGTCTTGCTTTAAGAAACTTGGTGAAAAAGCAACTGTAATCAGAACAAGTAATAATCCTGGCGAAGACTGCGCAGAAATTGCGCCACTAAACATTGTAGAGAAAACGTTGAATGCCTTCCTCCTCGGCAATTCAGTTACAACCTATGTAGTTGACAACGTACTCTAATATAGAAACACACTCCTTTGCTCCGTTTGGAATTTAGCAGCTTCCAGACGGAGTTTTTTTTGTTTCTAGATTGCATTTTTATGTAAGGGATTTTTTAGAGAAGACCTTAAGTTACCTGATAAAATTTGCAGTTCTTACAGATTTTATCAGGCTTTGTTAGAAAAATTATTTTTGATTCTTTTTATTCTTTTTTATTACAGTTTTGTCAGAACTTACTGAATTTTTTGTTTGCTTTGCTTCGGAAACTGTTGCCTTATTTTTTTTGTGCTTATCCCAGAAATAAAGGCAGAGCATTAAAATCAATCCGCCAAAAATCATTACAAAACAGAAAATTTGTCCTGTAGAAATATCAAGCAGCGAAGTGTTTTTGTAAATTGCATCGTTTCCAGATTTGCTTATTCTGAATCCTAAGTCTGCGTCTGGTTCTCTAAAATATTCAATTATAAAGCGCACAAATCCGTAACCAACCGCGTACATTGTTCCCAAAAAACCGTCGAAAGGCTTGTGTTTGCGTAAGAGCCACAAAAGCAACCAAAGCAAAAGTCCTTCAAAAAGAGCTTCGTAAAGCTGACTTGGATGCCGCGGTAAATTTACAAATCTTGTACCTTCGGCAATTGTCATTCCGCAACTTTTGGCAAATTCCTGAACCCAGTCAAGGGATGCACTAAAGCGTTCTGCGTGCGGAAAAACCATTCCCCAAGGCATTGTTGTAATTCTTCCGTAAAGTTCGCCGTTCATAAAGTTGCCGATTCTTCCAAAAGTGTAGCCGAGTGGAATTGCAACACACATTGCATCAATCCACTTCCAGAGCGGACGTTTGTGCCAGGTACACCAAATAATCATTCCAATAAGACCGCCAATAAATCCGCCGTGGTAAGACATACCTGCGAGACCTGTAAACTGATGTGTTTTTGTGTCAAACGGCCAGAAAATAAGCCACGGTTTTTTCCAGTAAAGTCCCGAAGTATCATAAACTAAGGTTGAAAAAACTCTTGCTCCAATCAGCAGAAAAATAATTCCGCAGGCAATAAAACTAAAAATGTCATCATCAGTGGCTTTTTTATCTGGAGTGTCTAAAGCGCCTTCTTTCATTTCTTTTCGCAGAATCAGAAAGGCTGTTGCAAAAGCAAAAATATACATAAGTCCGTACCAGCGGATTAGCCCAAGAACTGGAACGTTTGGAAAAATTTGGGCACTTATCCACTTTGGATAATTTATGTACAAGGGTGTAAAAATCATTTTAAAATCCTTAATTTATAATTTAAATCCCTGCTTTGCTGCATCAAGCAGTTTTTTCTTGAGCAAAGTATTTTCGTTTTTTAGCTGAGTAATTTCGTACTGCTGCTGTTTTATGGTTTCTGCAAGTTCGCCCATTGTTAAAGCACCGCTTCCGGCAAGTTCTTCAATGTAAGCCATTTTTTGACTAAAGTCGTCGGAAGCTTCGTCAGCAGCAATTTCAAACGAAGTATCGGAAGCTTGAGTAATGTCGTAGTCGTCGTCAAATTTTAGGGTTTCTGACTGAAGGATTTTATCTGCAACACGGTAAATTGCCTGGCCAATAATTGATTGCGGCTTGTAAACAATAACTGGCAGTCTGGAAGAAAGTGCTTTGTCCTGCATAGAGTCGCGGTAAATAACGCCCAAATGTTCGAGCGAAAGTCCAAGATATTGCTGACAGGAACGGCGGATTTTTTGAGCCTTGTCTACGTCGCGCGGATCGTCAATCATATTAAGTACAAGTCGCGGATGAAATTCGCCCATTCTTTTTTTGAATAAATTTGTGCTTTCTGGATCGATTTTTTGCAGATTTTCTACAAGTTTTGGAAGATAAAGTTTTTGCAAAGAAGACGAATCTTTTTTTAGAGATTCAAGATAATTGTAAGCGGCAGAACCTTTTTTAAAGGTGTTGTACATCATTCTGAAAACAATGTTTTTTAAAAACAAATATCCGTTAAGGGTTGCCGTAACTGTTGGAGCGGTAACAACAATTCCCTGCGGAGAAAGTAAAAACATATCCAAAATTGTAAGATGAGTTCCCGCACCAAGATCAAGAATTAAATAGTCGGCATCTACTTTGCTGAAATTTTTTATAAGTTCATTTTTCTGACTTACTTTAAGCGAAGTGAGTCCTGGAATTTCTGAATCGCCTGCAATAAAAGAAACATTTTCGTAGTCGGTGGGATAAATAATATCTTCAAATTTTGACTGGCCTGTAAGAAAGGTTCCGATTCCAACTTTTGGAGACTGCTGGCCAATAACAAGGTGAAGATTTGATGCACCTAAATCTAAATCTGCCAGAAGAACTTTTTTACCTGCCTGACCTAAAGCGATGGCTAAATTTGCGCTGAGAAGGCTTTTTCCTACGCCACCTTTTCCGCTTGCAATTGGAATAATCTGCATAGTAAAAATTATATCAGTGTGAAAATGTGATTTCAAGTAAAAGATTTGTTCTTTAAATTCGAGGACTTCGGTGGTTGAGCTTGTATTTTCAAGCGACGGAGCTTAACCATCGGGTCACGCGAGTTTGTGGTTGTTACTGACAAAATTTCCGCTTTAATAAGGAATTTTCTTCTTAACAAAAAAAATCTGCGAGTTTTCGTAAGAAAACTCGGGAAACGACCGGATGTTGCGACAAACTCGCAGAGCAAGCGAAGCTTGCGGCTTTTGCTCACGCATATTCGGTGCTGGTTACTGATAAAATTTTAGTTAAGAAAAAATCAATTTCTTAACAAAGCAATTTCAATGAAATTTTCTGCCGTTAGAAGTGATTTTAAATTTTTCAAAACAAAACCTAGCCCGGCGTGGAAGGGACGAAGTGTGTTTGACGCAGGCAAACACCGGAGCGGTTAGCGGAGCCCTGGAAGGCCGGTCGAAGTAGAAAAATACGCTCCAAAAACAAAAATTTATTTGATTGAATTGTTGAAAAAAAGTGCATAAAATGTGGCTATGAAAAAGAATTTTTTGGCACTTTCACTGGTAATTTTTATCATTGTTTCTACAACTCAATGTTTTGCGCAGAATGGTTCTAAAACTTCGGCTAAGAAAAACAATCAGTACGCAGACATTATTCAGCAGATTTATTTTTATATTCAGCAAAATTATGTGGAAGAAGTTGACCCTGAACTTCTTTACGAGGGCGCAATTAAGGGAATGCTTGAAGCTCTTGATGACCCATATTCGTCTTATTTGGATAAGGCTGCGTGGCGAAGTCTTACAGATACAACCGTTGGTAATTTTGGCGGAGTGGGACTTTCGATTTCTAAGCCAACTGAAAATACTCCGGAAAAACCAGCTTATGTTTATGTTGCTCAGCCAATTGAAAATTCTCCAGGTCAGCGGGCAGGAATTCAAAGCGGGGACTACATTATTGAAATTGACGGCGTAGATACTTCAACTATTTCTATGGAAGAAGTGCTTGGAATGCTAAGAGGAACTGTGGGCGAAAGTGTTAATGTAAAAATTAAGCGGGGAAAGTCTCTTGAATTTGAAAGGACTTTGGTGCGCGAAATTATAGAAAATCCTACAGTTAAGTACGGAATGATTGAAAATACAAAAATTGGCTATGTAAAGCTGAGTGAATTTTCTACAAATACAGCAGAAAAACTTCAGGAAGGTTTGGATTATTTTGCGTCTGTAAATTATAAGGGACTGATTCTTGATTTAAGAAATAATGGCGGTGGCCTGCTTTCTTCGGCGGTTGGAATTGCTGACAAATTTATTGATGAAGGGCTGATTGTTGAAACAAAGAGCAGACTTTCCTACGAAAACCGCAAATATTCTGCAACTAAGGGTAGAACTATTGTTAAAGGACTTCCTGTTGTTGTGCTGATTAACGGAGCAAGTGCAAGCGCAAGTGAAATTTTGAGTGGTGCTTTAAAAGATTCAAAAACCGCTTATCTTGTTGGAGAAAAAACTTACGGAAAGGGTAGCGTTCAGGTTCCAACAGGGCTTGTAAATAGTGATGGATTTAAGATTACAGTTGCGCGCTATTATACGCCGAGTGATGTAAATATTGATAAGATTGGAATTCAGCCTGACCTTGAAGTGAAATTTAATGATTTTAGCGAAGATGATGAAAAAATTTTACTTAAACTTATGGATTCAGGTGAAATTGAAAATTATGTTGAACTTCACCCGAATATGAGTGAAAAGGAAATTGCTTCTTATGCAAAGAATTTGCTCAGTAATTACAAATTGGACGAAAAGTTCCTTAGAAAACTGATTCGCACCGAAGTTAACAAAAGTAAACCGCTTATGCTTTATGACCTTGATTACGATGTTCAGCTTAACGCGGCGATTGATGTAATTCAAAATACTGCGGATTTTGACGCTTTGCTCAAGTCTACAAAAACTGTAAAAGAATATGCAGACGAACTTAATAAAAACGCTGCAGAAGAAGAATTGGATTTCTAAATAAATGAGACAGTTTGTTGCTGAAAATTTTCCTGATTCAAAAGGATGTCTTTTTGTTGAGGGAAAAAAATTTCATTATTTAAATTCCGTTCTCAGATTAAAAGTTGGCGATATGATTTATGTAAGGCTTCCTGATGGTAAACTTCAAAATATGACGCTTGCAAAAATCAACGCTGAAAAAAAACAGATTGTACTTCAAATTGCCGGAGATTCTGTTCAAAAAGAAGATTTTCACGCAAAGCCTTCCGAGATGAATTTAGCTGAAATTTGGCTTTTTATGTTTGCTGCAAAACCTGCAAAAATGGAACAGATTGTGCGGCAGGCTACGGAATGTGGCGTAAGTAAAATTGTTCCTGTGATTGGGGAATTTTGTCAGAGCGGGGCAGTTGAATCAATAAAAAAACATACGCTTAAAAATGATGAGCGCTTTCAAAAAATCATTACGGAAGCAAGGCAGCAAAGTGGTTCTGCAGTAGCAACTTCTATTTGCGAGCCACTTTCTGTAGAAAAAGCCTGCGATTTTTGGCTTAATAATAATGGTCAAAATGACGAAAATTTAGCAGTAGTTTTATATGAGCAAACGCAGGAAACAAAAAGTATTTTTGAAGCAGTTTTAGCTAAAAAAAATGCGCAAAGAATTGCTGTTGCAGTTGGTGCGGAAGGTGGAATTTCTCCAAAAGAAATTGATTTTTTTCGTAGTGCAGGATTTATTCCGGTTCATTTAAAAACTAATATTTTAAGATGCGAAACTGCGGCACTTTACGGAATTGCTACAGTTCAAAGTGCAGTTCAGGAGGAAATTTATGGCAATTGAAAGAATAGAATTATTAGGTGTTCCTCTTGATGTTTGCCAGCCTCAAAATCTTGAACAAGAAATTATGCGTCTTTTAGATAAGCCGGGTACAAAACAAATTATTTTTATGAATATTTGGGATTTTTTAAAGGCGCGGAAAAAAAATGAATATTCAAAATGTGTAAAAAATGCTGACCTGATTATTCCAATTTCAAAAAGTCTTCTTCGGGGAGCAAAATTTCTTAAGAAAACTGTTCCTGTGCGCTACAATCCGTTTAATGCCACAATCAGTATTCTTTCGATTCTGGAAAGTCATTACAAATCTTTTTATCTTCTTGGCGGAAAAAAATCTACTTTAATGACTGCCGAATATAACATTAGAAAAACTTTTCCAAATTTGCGGATTGTGGGCCGTTACGTTGGTTACACGCCAAAAAATGTTGAAAATGATATTGTTCAGGCAATTTACAAGGCATCGCCTTCGCTTGTTCTTGTAAGTGACGGAATTAAAGAAAAAGAACTTTGGGCTTACAATCATCGCAATCAGTTTTCGTCGAGCATTTTTTTGTATTACCGCGATGCAATTGGAATTTGCAGTGAACGCATAAATCGAATCAGCGAAAAAAAATTTAACAAGGGACTCGAAATTTGGGGAGAAATTTTCCGTAATCCTCTAAAAATTTTTCTCGTTTTCCCATACTTGTACTACGTTCTCCTGCTGATTTGGACAAGACTTTTTAAGAAGAAATGATATTTTTTGTTAAGAAGAGTTTTTTGTTGGGCAGGAAATTTTATTGGTAACTCACGCGCGCTGTTTACCAACGAAATTTATTGTTGAAAAAAAGATTTTTTCTTAACCAAAAAATTCTATCAGTAACCGCTGCGCGACTCGGTGGTTGAGCCTGTCGAAACTACCATATGTGTAAGTGTGCTGCGGTCTTCTTGATAAGGCTTATTTTTTAACGTCCAATGTGTAGCTAAGAAAACACAATAGCCGTTCAAAACTGTAG
>CAZXCR010000064.1:0-8041 GCA_964639315.1 uncultured Treponema sp.
CGGTTTTGAACGGCTATTGTGTTTTCTTAGCCACACATTGGGCGTTAAAAAATAAATCTTATCAAGAAGACTTGCGAGTTTGTGGCTGTTACTAACAAAATTCCGCTTTAATAAAAAATTAATTTCTTAACAAAACAATTCCACGAGTTTTCGCAAGAAAACTCGGGAAGCACTCATATGCCTGCGACAAACTCGACGAGTAAAATGCTGAAAGCATTTTACTCAGGGCTAGGCTTGGCTTGTAACCTGCGCCGATTGAGCCTGTCGAAATCAAGCTATTCACTTACAGATGGTGGTTTCGACAGGCTCAACCACCGGAATTTTGTGCCGCAACCGCACGTCCCCAAGTCAAAAAAAAAGTGCCACTACCAGAATTTCTTTTGGCAATGGCACTTTTTGTTTTTTTACAAATCAATAATTATTTTACGCGTTCAAGTTTTTCTTTGTTTGCATTCATCAGTTCAGTCTGAAGATTTACAACCTTATCATAACCCTTTTTCACTCTGTAATCATTAAAATCCGCAAGAATACTGTCAAATTCTGCTTCACTAGGAGCGCGAATTAACGAAGAAAGAGTTTTTCCCCATCGCCTCTGAATTTCCTGGCAAATCAAATCTTCATCGCTTCCAACCGGAATTGTAAGTCCATCATAAACCGCATACGAAGTTACGTAAGGGCAAGTCCAAAGCTGCGGCTGTTCAAGAGAAGGTGCATATTCAATTCCCCACTGAGCCTGCCATGCAGTATCCATAAGCATCCAGTAAGTGTAAAGCACACCAATTTCAGTTTCCTGGCGGTTTTTATCAGAAGAATCCATTTCTTTAATTTCTGGCAAAAGAGTTGGAACTCCGTCTACGTAAGAATAAGTTTCGCCTTCAATTCCAAAATTTGTGTCCATCTGACCTTCTTCGCTGATTAAATATGTAAGGAATTGAATTGCGCGCGCAGGGTCTTTGCAGTTTTTAGAAACCATTGTGATTGTCCAACCAGCAATTGATCCGCCCGAAAGAACAGGATCGTCTCCTTTTGAATTTTTTGGTCCGTCAACTGCAATATAAATTGAATCAGGATTTTTTGCATAAAGCGAATTCTGAGCTGCCTGCATATCCCAGTTCTGATAAAGCATACAGAAGTAGCGTCCTTGAGCAGCTTTTTCTTCAATTTGAGAGCGTTTGTCTACAAAAATATCAGTTGTAATAAGCCCTTCTTCATTTGCCTGACGGAACATTTTTAACCAGCGCACATACTCAGGATTTTCTGTAAGACCAAGTGCAGCATCAACGTACTTGCCGTCCTGTTCTGGACTTATTGCCAAAAAGTGAGCTAAAGTTGCCTGAAGCTGGCTGCAGCCTGTGTCTGAAAATTCTGAAGTTCCAAAAGGAATTAAAGGCTGACCGTTAACTTTAGGAAATTTTGCCTTTGCCAAGCGGAGTGCATTCAAAAATCCCTCTGGAGTAGTCATATCTGGGGAACCTAAAAGTTCATACAAATCTTTTCTTACCAAAAAAGTTTCGTTTGATGTAAGTTTGCCTTCGTATTTTTTATAATCCGATGGTGTGTAAGATGCGTTTGGATAACCGTAAACGTGGCCGTCTTCCTGGCGGTACCAGTTCATTTTATCCTGATTTACAACCTGCATAAAATACGGATCGTACTGATCTGAAAGTTCATCAAGTGCATAAACTAAGTCAGAATCAATCAGCATTGGAACCTGTCCTTCGTACCAGCCGATTGTTAAAATGTCTGGAAGTGCATTTCCTGCAATCATTGTGTTTAATTTTTCTGCTTCGTTTCCTGCAGGAACAATAAAATTAATGTCTACTCCAGTTTTCTGAGTAATGTACTTTGAAACTTTTGAATCGCCCCAGTGCCGCGCAAACCAACTGAAATTTATGTACCAGTCAAATTTTACAGGTTTTTCAGCATTTAGCTTCCAGCCGGGAGTTTCTTCTGTTCCCATCAAAGTTACATCTTCGTCCTCAGAAGATTTTGGAGTACAAGAAGGCAGTAAAAGCCCCGCAGAAAGAACTGCAAGAGTCAGTCCTAAAATTTTTTTTGCAATTTTTTTCATTTGATTCCTCCGTGGAAAAATTCTCTGAACTAAAATCTATTACAAGATTCCTGAAACTTTTATTTATGTCTCCGGCATAAAATCCGAAATTTATTTTACCCCTTAATTCCACCAATCAGCATACCTTTTACAAAGTATTTTTGTAAGAAAGGATAAACGCATACAATCGGAACTGTGGTAACAACCATTGTTGCAAGCCGCACTGACTGTGAACTTACCTGCTGAGCACTTATTCCCGCCGGAAGCGAAACTACTGCCTTAGAAGCACTTGCACTAGCAATAATTCTGTACAAGAAAGTCTGAATTGGCTGAAGTTCAGCGTTGTTAATGTACATAACGCCTGTAAAATAATCGTTCCACTGCCATACTCCGTTAAAAAGTGCAATTGTTGCAATAACCGGCATTGAAAGCGGAATAATGATCTTTATAAAGATTACTAAATCATTCGCTCCGTCAAGTTTTGCAGATTCTTCAAGAGCCGGCGGCAGTTCCCTAAACGAACTCATCATAATAATCATATTATAAAAATTGAACATACTCGGAATTATGTAAACCAAAAAGTTGTTGTAAAGACCCAAATTCTTGAACACAACAAAAGTTGGAATCAATCCGCCGCCAAAAAACATTGTAATGGTTCCAATTATAAGGTAAACGCGGTTTCCCATAATATGTTTTTTAGAAAGAGCATATCCAACCATTGCAGTAAAGAAAACGCTCACTACAGTTCCAATCAAGGTTCTTAAAATTGTAACACCAAAAGCCGCTATAATCGATTTATCCTGAAAAACCGTTTTGTAACTCTGAAGTGAAAATTTTCTAGGCCAAAAATAAATTCCTCCGCGCAAAGTGTCTTCAGAACTGTTGAACGAAATAATTACCGTGTACCAAATTGGATAAAGTGCAATAAAGCAAACCAAAACCATAAAAATTGTTATAAGATAATCGCCAATTGTTTTTCTTTTTAATCCATAAGTCATTTTTTTCTCCCCATAAAAAGTCAATTTCAAATCATCAGAATAAAGAAGTGTTGTTTACCTTTTTTGTAAACTGATTTGCGCCAAAAAGTAAAATAAAGGCAACTACACTCTTAAACAAACCAATTGCCGAAGCATAAGAATAGCGCATACTTCTCATAGCCGTTGTGTAAGTGTAAATATCAATTACATTTGAACGTTTAGAGTTAAGCGGATTCCACAGAACAAAAATCTGGTCAAAGTTGGAATTCAAAAGTCCGCCTACCGCAAGAATGAACATAATTATGATTGTTGGTGCTATAGAAGGAAGTGTGATTGAAAAAATCTGACGAAAACGACTTGCACCGTCAACTTCGGCAGCTTCGTACATTTCCTGATCAATTCCAGAAATTGCTGCCAAATAAATAATTGCTGACCAACCCATTTCCTTCCACAAATCACTTAAAATAACAATTGCCCAAAAGTACTTTGGATAAGCCAAAAATGAAATTGGTTTTTTAAGAAGCCGGCAGTTTACAAGAATCTGATTAAAAAGACCCTGTTCATCAAGCCAAGTTGTTAAAATTCCGCCTAAAACAACCCACGAAAGAAAGTGTGGCAAATATGAAATTGTTTGAATTGATTTTTTGAATTTCTGATTTTTTACTTCATTTAAAAGAAGGGCAAACAAAATTGGTAAAGGAAAATTGATTACAAGTTTTATAAGACTGATTCCAAGAGTGTTCAGCATAATGTTAAAAAATTCTTCGTCTTTAAAGAAATTTATAAAATGCTGGAATCCGCCCATTCCTGCCCATTCAGACCTTAAAAAATCCATGCTGAAAAGCGGTGTTGTAATTCTGTAGTTTTTCTTGAATGCAATCAGCAAACCGTACATTGGCGCGTAGTTAAAAATAAGCATCCAAATAAGACCAAGCCATGCCATTATTTGAAGATAGCGTTCGTCTTTTAACCTCTGCCAGAATGTTTTTTTTCTCAGCGCAGTTTCTATCTGCACACTTGAATTTTTTTTGTTCATATTCCACCTTCCTAAAAAAGCCAAAATTATTTTTCAAAAAATACCGCAGTTAAGGGCATCTGGTAAAAATTACAATTCTTACTAGATGCATTAAAAATCAACCTTACGAAAATGAGTATAAAACAGCAGATTTTCAAATTGTAGACACCATATTTTCTGAATGGTGTCATTTGTTCGGTTTTTTGAATTTTCAAAATTGACAGTTACATATTGTTGCTTTATCTTCAAACTGACTCAAAGAAAAACGCAAGTTTCGCTTGCTAACGAGTTTGTCTCTTGCGGCAAACTCGCGGTCTTTTTGTTAAGAAAAAAATCTATTTCTTAACAAAGTAATCCTACGAGTTTCAATAAAATTTACAAAAAAGGTGAAAAAGCCTAGCCCCGATTGTAGCAGCGCCGGAGGCGTTCCGGAGCGACAGCGGAGGAATGAAAGCGAATGCTGGAACTGCGGAAAGCGGGTTTCCTAAAAAAATTTACTGCCGGAACGTAAAAAATTTGCGGCAGAAAGAAAACTTCGCTCCAAGTAAATAAAAATTGCAAAACTCGAATTTTACCCAAAAAGATTTTTACGGAGGAAATTTATGAAAAAAGAAGTAAGAGGCTTGTTTACAAAGTTTAACGGCGAAGATTTTTACAAAATCGAAAATTACGACCACATGGAAGACTTTTTTATGACAATAACAAGTTCTTCTGATGTATGGAATTTCTGCTGGTCACAGGGCGGAATCACTGCCGGAAGAATTGACTCAAACCATGCAATTTTTCCATATTACACCGCCGACAAAGTAAGCGACGCAAAACTTGTTACAGGAAGTTACACAGCAATTGCAGTAACCGAAAACGGCAAAACAAAATTCTGGGAACCATTTTTGCCCCTCTGCGAAAATTCAAACTTTAAAAATCAGCAGGAAAATATTACAAGAAATATTTACAAAAATTTTAACGGAACAAAAATCTGGTTTGAAGAAATAAATTCTGAACTAAAACTCACCTTCCGCTACGGTTGGACAAGCAGCGCAAAATACGGTCTTGTAAAAATGACTGAAATTGAAAATTTTGGTTCAGAAAAAAAATCAATTACCGTTCTTGACGGCTGCAAAAATATTCTTCCAGCGTCAATCGATTCAAATTTGCAAAACGGCTCTTCAGTTCTTCTTGATGCCTACAAAAAAACTGACCTCGACGAAGAAAGCCAAATTTCCCTTTTTGCACTTTCCTCTGTTTTAACTGACAAAGCTGAACCAAGCGAAGCTCTCCTTGCAAACACGGCGTGCTTTACGGTAGAAGGCAAGGTTTATTTAAGCGAAAATTCCGTAAAAGAATTTTTTGAAAACTCAGGCAATATTTCAAAACTTACAAAAATTCACGTTTTAAAAGGTGAACGCCCTTCTTGCTATCTTGCAAAAGAAATTAATCTTGAAGCTACTTCAAAAATTTCTTGGGAACAAGTTTTCAACACCTTCCTTAGTGCAGCACAAATCGAAGTTCTAAAAAAAGAAGTTCAGAACAAAGAAAATTTCAGAAAATCAGTTTTAAGCGACATAAAATCAACTGACGCACTTATGACAACTTACCTTAGCGAAAGCGACGGAATTCAAAGTTCAGCGCAGGAAATGACCTGTTTGCATCACAGGGCAAACGTTATGTTCAACATAATGCGCGGCGGTTTTCTTGCTGACAGTGGAAAAATCAACGGAAGCGATTTTATTAAATTTGTGTCTCAAAGAAACAAAAGCAAAGTTGACGAAGCAAAAAAAGCACTTGGCGAACTTGCAGAAAAAAATTCTGTTTTGCAAAATCAAATCCGCGAAAAAATCGAAAGTACAAAAGATCCGCAGTTAAAAAGACTTTTCCTCGAATATATGCCGGTAATCTTTAGCCGCCGCCACGGAGACCCAAGTCGCCCTTGGAACATTTTTAATATCATTTTGAACGACAAAGACGGAAATCCGATTTTAAATTACGAAGGAAACTGGCGCGATATTTTCCAAAACTGGGAAGCCCTTGCGTGGAGCTATCCGTCTTACGTAAAAAATATGAGCGCAAAATTCCTTAACGCAATGACTGCAGACGGTTTTAATCCATACAGAATAAATCGTGCCGGAATTGACTGGGAATGTCCGGAACCAGAAAATCCGTGGGCACAGTACGGTTACTGGGGAGATCATCAGGTAATTTATCTTGAAAAACTTCTTGAACTTCTTGAAAAAGTAAACAAGCAGGAACTTTTATCGTCTCTTGATGAAGAAATTTACACAAGCTCAAACATTCCGTACAGAATAAAATCTTACAAAGAAATTTGCGCTAATCCACGAAGCACAATCCTTTTTGACAAGGAACTTTCTAAAAAACTAAAAGCCGAAAGCGAACTTTACGGCAGCGACAAAAAACTCCTTCAGGGCAAAGACGGTCAGCCTTATCTTTTAAGCCTTACTGCAAAACTGCTTCAAATTGTAATTGCAAAATCAGCAAATTTAGTTCCTGGTGGCGGAATTTGGATGAACACCCAGCGCCCTGAATGGAACGACGCAAACAACGCACTTGCCGGCTGGGGACTTTCTGTAGTAACTCTGTGTTATTTGAACAGAATGCTTTCTTTCCTTACAAAAATTTATTCACAAACAGAACTTAAATCTTTTACGGTTCCGCTTGCAATGGCAGAATGCTTTAAATCGCTCAGCGAACTTTACAAAAACACAAACTGGGAAAATGCAATAAAAGATGATAAAGAGCGCAAAATCTTTACAGACAAAGCCGGGCTCCTTTTTGAAAACGAACGCAATATTTTTTACAAAAACGGCTACAACGATGAAAAAGCAACACTTTCAAGCCAAGAAATTCTTTTAGGACTTGAAGCAATGCAAGCTGCGGTAAAAAAATGTATTCTTGCAAACAAAAGAAGCGATGGACTTTATCACACTTACAACACAATGATTCTTACCGAAACCGAAGCAAAAATTGTGCATCTTCCGCAAATGCTCGAAGGTCAGGTGGCAGTTCTTTCTTCAGCAATGCTCAGCCCAGAAGAAGCGCTCGAAATTACAAAGGCACTTAAGCAAAGTCCACTTTTTGAAAGCCGGCAGTATTCGTACATTCTTTATCCAAACAAAGAACTCCCGGATTTCCTTGCAAAAAATCTTGTAAAAGCCGAAGACTTAACTGAACTAAAAGACTTTATTAAACGCACAGGAAGCGAAGTCCTCGAAAAAGACATAAACGGACTTTACCATTTTAACAGTGAATTCCGGAACGCAAGACTTATGCAGGACTATTTCAATTCACTTCCACAAGAAAAACAGCCAAACAAAAGCGAACTTGAAGCAATTTTAAATCTTTACGAAAAAACTTTTGCTCATCAGAATTTTACAGGTCGTTCAGGAACTTTCTATGCTTACGAAGGACTTGGAAGCATTTACTGGCATATGTGTTCAAAACTGCTGCTGGCGGTTCAGGAAAATTGTCTTGAAGCATTCAAAAATTCTTCGCCTTACGCAAAGCAACTTGAGCAAGCGTATTATGATGTTAGAAAAGGCTTAAGTTTTAATAAAACTCCGGAAGTTTACGGCGCATTCCCTTCTGACCCGTATAGCCACACTCCGTTCCATAAGGGCGCAAAACAGCCAGGAATGACAGGTCAGGTTAAGGAAGAAGTTTTAACCAGATGGGGCGAACTTGGTGTTTGCATAGAAGAAGGAAAAGCAGTTTTCAATCCGCTAATTCTTGATGAAAAAGAATTCTTTGCAGACAAAACGCTGAATTTTACTTGGTGCGGAACAAAAATTACCTACAAAAAATCTGGCGAAAAAAAGATTACGCTTACTTTTGCCGACAAAACTCTTAGCAAAACCGGTTCCCAGCTCAGCAGCGAAGAAACAAAAATGCTCTTTGAAAGAACAGGTCAAATAAAAGAAATTTTCGTGGAGTTTTAGGAAAATATAGAATTTCTTGTTAAGAAAAAATCAATTTCTTAACAAGAAA
>CAZXCR010000065.1:0-7919 GCA_964639315.1 uncultured Treponema sp.
GACAAAATGCTGTGTGCCAGGCGGAAGTTTTTAACGAGGCGGTAGGAATTGACGCTTTGGTTCTTACAAAATACGACTCTACTGCAAAGGGCGGCTGCATTATTTCGATTGCGAAGGAACTGAATATTCCTGTTCTTTACGTTTGCGACGGCGAAAAATACGAGAATATTAGGGAATTTGAATGCGAAAAGTATGTAAATGAATTCTTGGGACTTTAGGTAAAAAAAAATGGATTTGGCTTTAGCAATTCTTTCTTTTTATCTTTTGCTTCCAGTTCTTTACCCGGAACAAAAAAATTTACTTAATCTCGCAAAGCCTAATCAAAACGAAAAAGAAAATTTTGTTACAAGACAGGAACTTGTTGAATTTTTGTCTGGCGGAAATACTCAAGAAATTTTGCAAGAAAATATAATTCCTCCATTGCTCGAAAATGCTTCTGATGAGGCTTCCACAGTTGAAGAAGACGCTTCTCTTGAGCAGAAAAATAAAAATGAGGAAAGCGCCACTCAAATCATTTTAAAATCTTCAAGTAACAAAATAAGACTTTTTGAATTTGGAGAAGAGCAGTTTGGACTCAATTCAAATGATAAAGAAAAGTCTCTTATCAGCGTAAATTCTGAACTTTTTACCCTGAGCACTTACGATGAAAATTCGAGGCTCGTGGAATTTGTTGAATGGAAAAATGGCAGTACTTTAGAAGATTCGCTTATGCTAAGAAAAATTTCCTATTCGTACACTGAAGAAGCTGATTCTGAAACTAAACTGCCAAAAATAATTTCGACTGTAAAGCGCGAAGAAAATTTTAAAGATAAAACGCTTAGTTTGAGTCAGTTTGATGAAAATTCCCTGCTAAAAAGATGTGACGTTTACACTATTGAAGAAGACGGAAAATATTTTAAAACAAAAAGTTGCGCTTATAATTATGATGATGAAAAAAGAATTTTACTTAAGCGCGAAATTTATTATTACAAAGAAGGCGACGAGGCGGCAAAAATTTCAAGAGTTGCAAAAAAATATTCATATAAATACAAGGAAAATTTCGAAAATCCTGATATTGAATATTTTGAAAATGACGTTCTCCGCTTAAAAACAGAATATCTTTCAGATTCAAATTATGTGGAAACTTCATATTTTGATGGCGGACTTGAAATAAAATCTTATTACGAAAACAATGTAAAGCTTTCTTCAAAAATTATATCTTCTAAAGATGAAAAATCTGGAAAAGAAAATTCGCATTAGGTTGAGTTTTGAGTTTAAATAAAAGTTACAAAGACAGTTAAATTATTTTGTTAAGTATAGATTTTTTCTTAACAAAAAATTCTATCAGTAACAGGCTTAATCGGCGCTAGGAAAAAAATTATGAAAAATAAATTTCGCTGGATATTTTTTGTTTCAAGAAAAATCAGCAGAATTGATAAAAATGCACGGACCCTCGCAAATTCCACACTTGCTTCTCTTGGAGTTTGCTTTGGAGTTATGGCGCTTATTGTTGTTATGAGCGTTATGAATGGATTTCAGCGGAGTTTTATAGACGCAATCCTCGAAATTGCTTCATACCATACCAGGGTATACGATTTTAACGAAGAAGATTCTTTGCAATTCGAAAATTTCTGTGCATCTCAAAAATATATTCGTTCGTTTGTTCCGTTTTATGAAGCTCAGGGACTTATGACGGGCAGCGGAAAAATTGCTGAACAAACTGCGGTTTTGGTTAGGGCAGTTCCACAAAATATTTATGATGACGAAAGCTTTAAAAAAGAACTGAATGTTTTTTCGGGCAAATTTGATTTGAGCGAAAGCGGTTCAATTGTAATTGGAAATTCTATTGCAAGAAAACTTGGGCTTAGAGTTGGAAGCAAAGTGAACATTGCGGCTTTGAGCGGTTCATCAGATACTGCTTTGCTTTCCCAGAATAGAATTTTTACGGTTAAGGGAATTTTTTATTCGGGTTATGCTGAAATAAATTCTTCCTACGCTTTTATAAATATCAGCGAGGCAAAAAAATATTTTGGCGACGGCTCTCAAAAAATTTATGGAATCAAATTCAACAGAACGAGTCAGGATTCACTTTTTAAAGCTCAAATAAAAAATAATTTTCCTAGTGCAAAATGCGAGTCTTACCGGGAGTACAATAAGAGTTTTTTTGGTGCGCTCAGAATGGAAAAAAATATGCTCTTTCTTGTGGTCTTTTTGATTTTTGTTGTTGTGGCGGTAAATATTTATAACGGAATGAAAAAGCTTGTTTTGGAAAGAAAAACTGATATTGCGGTGTTGAAGTCTTTTGGCGCTTCGGATCGTGATGTGCAAAATGTTTTTATTCTGCAGGGGTTTTTTACAGGACTTTCGGGCGCCTTTCCGGGACTTTTGCTTGGACTTTTTATGTCTTGCAACATAGATAAATTTTTTATTTTACTTGCAAGAATTCAGTATTATTTTGAACTTTTTATCTGTCTTATTTTTAATCCACAAAATATTTATTACGTAAGCGAAAATCCAATGTTTGAAACTTATGCTCAAATTCCCGCGCGGATTATGGGCGGCGAAGTTTTTATGATTTTTATATTTGGCATTCTTTCATCACTACTTTCTTCTGCAATCGCAAGCAGTGATGTTTTAAAAATGTCTGTTACTGAGGTTCTTAGAGATGAATAAAAAAATCGATTTTAATCAAAATGAATTTGTAAATAATAAAAATTCTTTGCCCAAAGAAAAAGAAATCCTTGATGCAAATAAAAATTCTCTTGCTATGGAAATTCTGAATCTTGAAAAAATTTATGATTCTCAAAACGAAAGACTTCACATTTTGCGTGGCTTGAATATGAAGGTTTACAAAGGTTCAAAATGTGTGATTGTGGGGCAGAGCGGCAGCGGAAAGTCAACTTTGCTTCACATAATCGGTGCATTAGATTCGCCAAGTTCTGGAACTGTTTTAATCGAGGGAACTGATTTAAGTAAAATGAGCGAAGAAGAGCTTAATTCTTTTAGGCAAAAAAAACTTGGGCTTATTTTTCAATTTCATTATTTGCTTCCAGATTTTACTGCGCTTGAAAATGTTTTTTTTCCGGCTTACATGGCTGGCGTTCCAAAAAAAATTGCAGTGGAAAAGGCAAAAAAACTTTTGGACGATGTGGGACTTTCTAATCGCCTAAATCATCTTCCGTCACAACTTTCGGGCGGAGAGCGGCAGAGGGTGGCGGTTGCAAGAAGTCTTATAAATGACCCAGATTTGATTCTTGCTGACGAACCGACTGGAAATCTTGACCCTGAAAATTCTCTTTTAATCGGGGAATTGCTTTTTAGCATGGCAGACAAATACAATAAAACGCTGATTCTTGTAACTCACGATATGAAACTTGCTGAAAAAGGCAGCGTAAAATATATTCTGGAAAATGGGCAGCTTGTATGAATTTTAAGGCAAGTCTTTTATATGCAAAAAAAATAATTTTTCCCAAAAAAACAAAGTCTCGCGGAAATAAATCTCTTTTTGGCGCAATGCTTTGTATTGGAATAAGTTTAATTCCGCTTGTTGCAATTCTTGGTGTAAGTAGCGGAATGACTGAAGGCATTACAAACCGAATAATTGAACTTTCGAGCGGCGATTTGCAGCTTTATTTGGAAAAGGCAGGCCCCTTAACTTCTTCTTACGAGAATTTAAAAACTGCGGCAGAAAAATTTTATCAGTTTGACGGAGTGAATCAGGTTTTTCCAGAATTGACTTGTTCTGCACTTGCGGCTGGAAAATCTTATAGAAGCGGTGCCTGTGTTCGCGGAGTTGAAAAAGACATTTTTACAAAAAATTCCGGCTTTGCTGAGTATTTTGAAGTTCTTGACGGAAGCACTAAATTTGAAAACGAAAATTCCGCAGTAATCGGAAAGCACCTTGCAGACCTGCTTGATTTAAAAGTTGGCGACACCTTTAGAATAATCACAATAAATAAAATTGGAAAAGCTTCGGTTCCAAAAGTTTCGGCTTTTAAAGTTAGCGGAATTGTTTCTTGCGGTTACCAGGAACTTGATGCGCTTTGGGTTTTTATTCCGATTCAAAGGGCATTTAAATCTCTTGCGGCAAGTTCAGTTCAGCTTTCGCTTGAATTTTTTACTTCCTGCACCTTTGATTCAGAGCGGCTTTTTAAGCTTCAGAACGAAATTCAGAATTTTTTGTATTTCGACGAGGATTTTGAGAATTCTTACATTTTGCGCTGGGACGAAGTGAATAAATCTCAGTTTGAAAATTTTTCATCAACAAACGCACTTTTATTTTTGATTGTTTTTATAATCGTTCTTGCGGCAAGCATAAACATAAGTTCTGCGGTGGTTATGCTGGTTATGGAGCGAAAAAAAGAAATTGCAATTTTAAAAAGTACAGGGGCAAGTTCTTTTGGAATAAGTTTTGCTTTTCTTCTTGCGGGAACTTCGTGCGGACTTGGCGGAATGATTTTTGGAATTCCTTTGGGACTTTTAATTTGCGCGAATATAAATCAGATTATAAAATTTCTTGAAAGCACAGCAAATTTTTTTGCCGGAGCTTATAACGCCCTTGTTTACGGCAAGGACTTTGTTTCGTCAGAAATTCATATTTTAAATCCTGATTTTTATCTTCAGAACATTCCAGTTAATATTCCGGTAGAAAAACTCGTTCTTGTAGGAATTTTTACAATCATTTTGTCTATGATTATGGCTATAATTCCATCAGTAAAAGCTGGAAAAGAAAAACCTATAAATACTTTGCGTAAAGTCTAAACTGTGCTAAATTTGACTTTAACGCGATATTTTAAGAACTTTCTGAAAATTCAATTTAAAAAAGTTCTTTGCAATAATGATTTTTTAATGATTTTTTATAAAAGCGATTTTTAAAATCCGCCTAAGAGGAAATATAATGCTTTGCGATTTTTGTAAGAAGAATGAGGCTTCGATTTACCTTGAACAAATGAACGCTGAAGGTAAAAAAAAGACTATAAACATCTGTGTTGAATGTGCTATGGCAAGAGGAATTGGACTTGATGCTTCAAATATTGGTTCCTCAATTGGAAATTTGTTTAAGGAACTTGCTGAAAATTCAAAGAAAATTGCTGAAATTAACAGTCGCCTTTGTCCTGTTTGCGGAATGCGGCTTGGCGAAATTAAAAATACTGGAAAAGTTGGCTGCCCAGAATGTTATGCGATTTTTAAAAATGAAATTCGCTTCTTTCTTGAAAAAAATGGTGCAAAAGAATTGTATAAGGGCACAATGCCGTCTCGCTTAGCTTCAGTTCATTCGGTTTTAACTGATAGAATTGCGCTGCAAAACAAAATGAATGCGGCGGTTCAGCAGGAAGAATACGAAAAAGCTGCAATGTACCGCGATTATTTAAAGGCGCTTGAAAAAAATTCTGTTTCTTCGGGAGAAGATTTTGCGGGGAGTTCAGTCTAAATGAAAGAACTTAATGAACCGTGGTATCTTCAGGCCGGAACTGACCAAGACGTTGCTGTTTCTACAAGAATTCGTCTTGCGCGTAACCTGGCAAATTTTCCTTTTCCGTCTCGGCTTGATGAAAGTGAATCTGAGCGAATTCTTTCAATTGTAATTGATGCTTTTAATCATCTTGAAAATGCGGATCAGTTTCATTCTGTGCTTGCAGAAAATATGAATTCTAACAGCATAAAAATTATGGAAGAACGCGGAATTTTAGATGCAAATAATCTAAAAAAATCGGCGGTTTTAATCAGAAATGATGGAAAACTTGCCTGCGCTGTAAATTCAAGCGATCATCTGCGACTTATTTCTTTTGCTTCGGGATTTGATTTTGACCAGGCTTTTTTTCAAACAAAATCAACTGATGACGAGCTTCAAAAAATAATTCAGTTTGCGGCAAGTTACGACTTTGGTTACTTAAATACTTCAATTTTGGACAGTGGAAGCGGAATGAAACTTTCTGTTCGGCTGCATCTTCCGGCACTTTCTGAAAACGGTCGCATACAATCGCTTTTGAGTGAACTTTCTGAAAAAAACATAAATCTTCTTGCTTCTTTTGGTCCGGGTGGAAGTGAAAATGTTAGCGGAGAAAATTTAAATGGCACTTCGCTTGGTGCATTTTACGATCTTTGTTCAAAACAAAGCACTGAAGGAAGTGAATTTGATCAAATTACGGCAATTTCTTCTGAATGCAAAAAAATTATTGATGCTGAACGAAAGGCACGCTCAGAACTTTTAAAAAAAGAGCCGAGTTTTGTAAAAAATTTTATGTACAGAGCGGTTTATCTTGCAAAAAGCAGCGTTTTTTTGAGCAAAAGAGAATCAATCGAAATTATAAGCGGAGTTAAGCTTGGTAAGGATTTAAAACTTCTTACGGGCATTGATGACACAAATCTTTGCGCACTTTTACTAAGAATGCAGGAAGGTCATTTAGAGTTTGTGCTCGACAGCGAAAAATTTAAGTTTGAAAAAGATCTTGCAGACGATAAAAATAAAAAAATCAAAAGGTTAAGGGCGATTCTTCTTCAGGAAGCCTTTCAGGATATAAATCTTTCTATTTAGAGAGGGCTTTTTATGGTAAAAAAAATATTTTCTCCAAGAGCTCAGCGGCTTCTTTTGGCTTTGGCTCAGGACGAAGCATATAAGGCTGGTAGCAGGGAACTTGATGTTGAACACGTTATTCTTGCACTTTTACGCTCTGCTGATGGACTTGGCTACATTACTTTGCAACAGCTTCATATAAATGTGCTTACAATGCAACTTGCTCTGGAACAGTCAATTCCGTCACATTTTCCTTTAAATGATATGTCAAATTTGCCACGTTCAGCGCGCCTTGAGCGGCTTTTGGAAAATGCGTCTTTTCAAGCAGAATCTATGGCGCTTAATTATGTTGGAACAGAGCACATTCTTCTTGCCGCCATTGCCGAAGAAAAGTCGATTGTAAATTTGTATTTTAAAAAAGCGTCAATTTCTTATTCGCAGGCGCGCAATGCAGTTCTTGAAGTAGAAAAGAAAATTCCTTCATCAGTGTTTTCAGAAAACAATCAGAATGCTAATAAAAATTCTTATTCTATTCCGCTTATGGCCGACGGTTCTACTCAGCGAAAAATCAGTAAAGATTCAATGCTTGGCACTTACTGCCGCGATATTACCGAAGAAGCTCGCAACGGACTGCTTGACCCTGTTATTGGTCGCGAAAAAGAAGTTATGCGGGTAGTTCAAATTCTTTCTCGTCGCACAAAAAATAATCCCATTCTTGTAGGCGAACCTGGAGTTGGAAAAACTGCGGTTGTAGAAGGACTTGCTCAAAGAATTGCGTCTAATGATGTGCCGCGCGGACTTATGGGAAAAAGACTTTTGATTCTGGATCTTGCAGCAATGATTGCAGGTACAAAATACCGTGGCGAATTTGAAGAAAGAATGAAAAGAATTATGAAAGAAATAAAAGAAGCTAAAAATATAATTCTTTTTGTTGACGAAATGCACACAATAATTGGTGCCGGCGGTCCTGAAGGTTCAATGGATGCCAGCAATATGATTAAGCCAGCTTTAAGCCGCGGTGAAATTCAAATGCTCGGTGCTACAACAATCAAAGAGTATCGAAAATATTTTGAAAAAGATCAGGCACTTACCCGCCGCTTTCAAAAAGTCAATATTGAAGAGCCTAGTGAAGCTGATGCAGAAAAAATTCTTTTTGGATTAAAGTCAAAGTACGAGGATTTTCATCAGGTGGTTTATGATGATGATGTAATTCCTCTGATTGTAAAATGTGCCGTTCGTTACGTTCCAGAGCGTTTTTTGCCAGACAAGGCGATTGATATTTTAGACGAAGCCGGCGCTGTAAAGAAAATTCAAAATGATGCGCGTCCAAGTGAAATTGACGAACTTATTGAAGCTATAGCGAATCTTACAAAAGAAAAAAGCGAACTTGTTGCAAATCAGGATTATGAAAAAGCTGCCTTTGTAA
>CAZXCR010000066.1:0-7892 GCA_964639315.1 uncultured Treponema sp.
AAAAAAACAGGAAGCCGATTGTTTTGCTTCCTGCCTTTAATTTGTGTGCCTAAGCATTTGCAGCAATTTTTTCTTCTCCGCTTGAAATTTTTGTAATGTAACCAGTGCGGAGGCAACTGTCAAATAATGCATTTGAAATAAAATCTGTAGTCACTTCGTTATAACCATCTTTGTCGCGTACAATTCTAACTACATATCCATCTTCGGTCTTTTTTACGATTGTCATATAATCAGAAGATGTTCCTATGCTTTTTAATGTGTAAGTTTCCATTACTAACTCCTTTTGACAAAAAAATTTGCCATTAAGATTTAAGGCGCTTTTAAAAACTAAAAAATTTAAAAGGTGCCAGCATTTGATTGTTTTCTTGTACTACTGCCGGTTCACATTATTTTTGAAACCTGCTTAGTATAAATTTCGGAAATATAAAAAAAATGTTTAGTTTTTTTTATCTGGACAAAAACGGCGGTGCAAGCAGCGGGTAAAGCGCCGTGTAAAACAGTTGATTTTTTTTTCGATTAACACGGATTTTTTTTTGTTGATTGACAGCGGATTTTTTTTTCGATTAATAGCGGCAATTTTGTGAAGTCTTTTAAATTTTGTGATAAGATTTTGCGAGGCGCATTTTATATGATTCTTACTGACTGCCATCTTCATCTTGCGGATTTAATTAAATTTCAGAAAAATCCATACAGTTCTCTTTTTTCCGATTTTAGCGGACTTGAAGTTGAACTTTCTTCGTGCGCCCACAATCCTTCTGACTATAAAATTCAAAAAAAATTAAAATTCGAACTTGAAGAAAAATTTAGTCACATAAAAATTTTATTGGCATTTGGGCTTCATCCTCAAAAAAAAGAAAAAAGTCTTTGCATTCAAAATGCTGAGTTTTTAGAAAGTCTTTTGAAAAACAATGAAATTTGCGCCATTGGAGAATGCGGTTTTGATTTGTACAGCGCTGATGATAAAATGAATGTGGCTGAGCAAGAAAAATTTTTTTTAATCAGCCTTGCTCTTGCGCAAAAATATTCTGTTCCACTTGTAATTCATAACAGGCGAGGAATTAAATATATTTTTAAGTACATAAAAGAACTTTCAAAAATAGAGTCTGTAATTTTTCACGGATTTTCTTATGGCGCAAACGAAGCGAAATTTATTTTAAAAAACAATGTGAACGCGTACTTTTCTTTTGGAAAAAATCTTCTGCGCTCATCTCAAAAATATGAAAAAAATTTTATTTCTCTTCCTCAAAAAACTCTTCTTTTAGAAACTGATTCGCCGTTTATGCAGTTAAGTGGCGAGGCTTACGGAAGTGAAACTTCAATTCTTGAAATTTACAAAAAAGCGGCTCTTCTGCAGAAAAAAAACTTTGATGAATTTGCTGAAATTATTGCCAAAAATTTTGAAAATGCATTCTTGTTAAGAAATTGATTTTTTCTTAAGTGAAAATTCTATTGGTAACGCGCGCGCGCGTGCGTAATGTAGAAGATTTTTTTGTTAAGAAATTGATTTTTTATAACAGAAAATTTTATCAGCAATAGTCGCTTGATTTCGACAGGCTCAATCGGCGCTTAGATGATTAATTAAAAAACTCGAAATTCGCACTGTTAAGAAATTGATTTTTTCTTAAACAAATTTTTTTGCTTCGTCAAAGGCCTTTTTGTATTCCAGAAAAAACAAAGCGTTCAGTTCATTTATGTCGCCGGTGGATTTTTCTCGTAAAATGTCTTCCAGCGTCTGGCCAACAAGCGCAAGTCTTTTCATACATAGTTGTCTTGCAGCACCCTTAAAATAGTGAACATAACTTGCGGCTTCTTTTTGATTTGTTTTTTCAAGATTTTTTAGCGTTTCAAAGTCAAATTTTTTGTCAGTTAAAAATGAATTCAAAAGTTCAGCTAAAAGTTCTTCTTCTCCGCCTAGCATTTCAAGCGCTTCGTCTTTTTCAATAACCTTCAGACCGTTTAGTAAATTTTCGTACATATAAAAAGTATAGTATTAGTTTAAGAATCTTGCTATAATCATCGCTATGAAAAAATTAGAAGTTTATTTAGTAATAAATTTGATTCTTGCGGCAATTTTTTCTTTGCTGAGTCTTTCTTTTCATGCAGACATTTCACTTCTTGCCTTTCCGATTGCTCTTGCTTTTTCATTTTGTCTTTATTTTTTTACATACAGAGAACTTTTTAGAAAAAAAAGTGTGGCGCATATTGCTTCAATCAGGCGATTTTATCAGTACGAACCTTTTGTTTTTATAAGCGTGTGGATTGTTCAGCGTGCGGGAAAGTCTGGAATGCCTTTTGCACTTGATTTTGCTGGTGCGCTGACTTGGGTTTTGATTACGATTCTTTCTTTTATGATTGGTCATTTTCTTGCTGATAAAAGAGTTTTTAATCTTTGCCCTGAGTGGACTTCTTTTCACAAAGAGCATCCTTTTAGAAAACCACGGGGTGTTTTAAGAATTTTTTACGAACTTGCGGAATGGATTGACGCTTTGATTCAGGCAGTTTTTATCATCATACTGCTGAATATTTTTTTGTTTCAGCTTTACGAAATTCCTTCAGAAAGTATGGTTCCAACCTTTCTTATAAAAGACAGGGTTGTGGTGCCAAAAACTCTTGCGGGTCCGAAATTTCCGCTTAGCGAAGTTGGACTGCCGTACATTCAGGATTATAAAAAAGGCGACATTGTAGTTTTTAGAAATCCTCATTACAAAGATGACCGAAAAAGCGAAGTAAAAACTTTTTTAAGTCAGTTTGTTTATATGTGCACTTTTACGCTTTTAAAAACAAATGTTGACGAAAACGGCGAATTAAAAGCGGATCCTCTTGTTAAGCGAATTGCGGGTTTGCCTGGTGAACAGCTTTTGATGATGGACGGAAAACTTTACTATCGCACTGCTGGGGGCGATTTTAAGGTAAGTCCGGTGGATGAAAAATTTGCTGCCTGGGATTTAAATAATCTTGATAAAAATACAAAAAGTAAAATTCAGTATATTCCACTTTCTAAAGATGAAGTTGAAATGACTCTTAATGTTGAAAAGCAGCGTCGCGAATTTAACCTCGAAAATGCTGCCACTGAATGTGAAAAGCTTTCTGCTGAGTTTAAAAAATATGCGAGTGGTAAAACTTCTAAAGATTCTTCTTACCGCACTTTGCTTAACGATTCTGACTTAACAATGCCGTCTCCGTTTTATTCAATAAATGAAGTTGTTAGAAACGGCGTTCTTGTGGGAAGATATCTTGATGATTCTAAAATTGATTCTATTGCCGTAAAACTGATTACTTCTGAAGGCGGAAGTCAGTTTTTTGATGACTTTTTGAATTCTTGGCATCGTAACCTAACAAATCTTTCGTCTTATAAAGAGGACGGTTCGGTTACAGGAGAAAATCTTGTTGGCGGAGATTTGTACAGCGATGCTTCATTCCGCTTGAATGTTATGACTAAACTTCTTTTTGGCCGGATTGTTTTGCGTGATGCCCAGGTTATGGTTGATGGCGTAAGTTCTTCTGATTGGGAAAAGGATTCTTTGCGTGCAGAAAATTTTTCTAAGGCTGCTGAACTTACCCGCTACATTCTTTTTATGGATCAAAGAAATATGCCTTTGTTCCCTGCAAACGACAGCGATGGAAATGCGGTTTTTCTTCCTGAAAATTCATATTTTATGATGGGCGACAACCGCTATAATTCTTTGGATATGCGCCATTCTGAAACTTTTGTTTTAACACAGCTTACGAATTTTGATGAAATGCCGATTTTTTACGAATCGAACATGGCGCCGCAGTATGTAAACCGCAAAAAAATCTTAGGAAAGGCAAGTTACAGATTTTGGCCTTTAAGTCGTGCTGGCGTTCCTGCTTCTTCTTTAAAATAATTTTGCTTTGATTTGATGATAATGAAGAAAAATTTCTAAAACAAAAAAACTAGCGTTGCCTTATGATTTTTAAGGTTACCGCTAGTTTTTTTTTATTCTGATTTATTTAGTGTCGCGTAGTGCAGTCCTTGTCGCAACAATTTACGAAAACTGCTCGTGGCAAGGTAGTTGCTGGCGCAACTATTTAAGAAAACTGCCCATGGCAAGTTAGTCGCTTGCGCGACTATTTACGAAAACTGCCATTACGAAAACTGACAGGTAAAGTAGCTGCTATTGCAACTACTTACAATACGGAAAATATTATTAGGTCAAAATTCGAGTTTTTTGCAATTAATCATTTAAGCGCCGATTGAGCCTGTCGAAATCAAGCGACTTACTTACAGATGGTGGTTTCGACAGGCTCAACCACCGGGTCTTTTATTTTTCTACATCTTTTTGTAAATTTTATTTAAACTCGAAATTCAGCCTATTAAGAAAACTGCCCGTGGCAGGGTAGTTGCTGGCGCAACTATTTACGAAAACTGTCCGTGGCAGTTTTTATATTTTTTTCCTGAACCGCATGGACATGGATCGTTGCGGCCTACTTTTGGCATTGTGCGTACTACAGTTACATTTTGTGCCTGGCGTCCACTTTTCATTGCGGTGTTTGCAGCGCCCTGTTGTGCCTGCCTTGCGTTGAATGCTGACTGTGCATTTTGCGAAATTGCTGACTGCGCTTCCTGATGCTGAGCATTCATTGTTCTGATTTGTGGCTGAGGACGGCGTACTTCTCCAGGTCCTTGAATTTGAATCTTAACTTTAAATACGCGACTTACAACGCCTTCTCTTATGCTGTCGAGCATTGCGTCAAAAGTATTGAATCCGTCAATTTTATATTCAGTAAGAGGATTTTTGCTGCCGTAAGAACGTAGGTGAACTGCCTCTCGTAAACCGTCAAGATATTCGAGCTGATCAAGCCATTTTTTATCAATCATCTGAATATATTGATAGCGAATGAACATATTAAAATTCTGTTTGCCAACAAGCATTTCTTTTTGAGTTATATCGTTTTGAAGTGCAGCTTTAACTCCGTCAAGGGTCAACTGGTCATTTTCAAGAACGAGCCCAAATGTGTTTTTAATAGAATCAGAAAGTTGCGAAGAAGACAAATTCTTGTTGTGCCGACTTTCGTGTTCGTATTCATCAAAAATCTGGTCAACATCAACAGCAGCATTTTCCATAACCCGCTTGCTTAAATCTTCGTCGTAAAGAATTTCATCTCGCTGGTCATAAATAAATTTTCTCTGCTGATTCAAAACATCGTCATAATCAAGCAAATTTTTTCGGATTTCGAAGTTGCGCTCTTCAACCTTCTTTTGTGCTTTTTCGATTGATTTATTGAGCATTGGATGATTTATAGGTTCGCCTGGCTGCATTCCGATGCTTGTCATGATTCTCTTCATTCTTTCTCCACCAAAGAGTCTCATTAAGTCATCGTCCATAGAAATGTAGAATTTACTGCGTCCAGGATCGCCCTGACGTCCAGAACGTCCTCTAAGCTGATTGTCAATACGGCGGCTTTCGTGCCTTTCTGAACCAATAACGTAAAGTCCACCAAGAGCTTTTACTTCTTCGTAGTCTTTTTGCCACAAGATTTTTTCCTGAGCAAGAATTTCATCATACTGTTCCTGAGTTGCGTTAGTTCCTGCCTTTTTTCTTGCGCGGAGTTCAGGACTTCCTCCAAGTTTGATATCGGTTCCGCGTCCTGCCATATTTGTTGCAACTGTAACAGCGCCTTTTGAACCGGCATTTTCAATAATATGTGCTTCCCGCTCGTGATTTTTTGCGTTCAAAACTTCGTGCTTGATTCCTTTGCGAGTAAGAAGGGCAGAAAGATGTTCAGATTTTTCTACAGAAACTGTTCCTATAAGAATTGGCTGACCTTTTTTGTGTGCTTCGTCAACTTCTTTTACAATTGCGTTCCATTTGTCGCTTTCGTTAAGGTAAACTTCGTCGTCTTCGTCTATACGGGCAACTGGTTTGTTTGTAGGAATTGCAACAACGTCAAGATCATAAATTTTGCTGAACTCAACGGCTTCAGTCTGTGCAGTTCCTGTCATTCCGGAAAGTTTTTTATACATACGGAAATAATTCTGGAAGGTGATTGTAGCAAGGGTTCTGTTGCGCTGAGCAATTTTCAAATGTTCCTTAGCTTCAATTGCCTGATGGAGTCCGTCTCCGTAGCGTCTGCCTTCAAGAATACGACCTGTAAATTCATCAACAATCTGAATTTGACCTTCTTTTACAACGTAATCAACATCTTCGTGGTAAAGAACGTGCGCACGGATTGCCTGAGTAAAATAATGAACGTACTCAAAATTCTGCTCGTCAAAAACAGATGAATCTGCTGAAATAAGATTGTGTGCGTGAAGAATGTCGTTGATTTTGTTCATTCCTTTGTCTGTAAAAGAAATGCGCTTTCCTTTTTCATCGATTTTATAGTCGCCTTTTAACGCAGCTCTCTGTTCCGGAGTTAAATCAACTTCATCATAATAATCTTTTGTTTTTGGATCTTTTTCGGCTTCTTCAAACTGACCTACATATTTATCGACTTCGTGGTACTTGTAAGTGTCGTCTTCGCCTTGACCTGAAATGATAAGTGGAGTTCTTGCTTCATCAATCAAAATTGAGTCAATTTCGTCAACAATACAGAAGTTGAATCCGCGCTGTACTTTGCGTTTTGGGTCAATCTGCATATTGTCGCGCAGGTAGTCAAAGCCAAACTCGTTATTTGTTCCGTAAGTAAGATCGCAGTTGTATGCTTCGCGGCGAACATCGTTGTCCATATTGCTAAGAATACAGCCTACGCTCTGACCTAAAAATTTATAGACTCTTCCCATCCACTTGCTATCGCGTTCTGCAAGATAATCGTTTACGGTAACAATGTGAACGCCTTTGCCGGAAAGGGAATTTAAATATGCGGCACAAACGCACATAAGGGTTTTACCTTCACCTGTTTTCATTTCGGTGATTCTGCCGGAATTTAATACAAGTGAACCCATAAGCTGGCACGGATAAGCCCGCTCTCCAAGCACACGGAACGCTGCTTCTCTGGCAAGCGCAAATGCTTCCACAAGAATATCGTCAAGAGTTTCGCCCTTGCTAAGCCGCTCTTTAAATGCCTTTGTCTGTTCTGGAAATTGTTCGTCTGAAAATGACTTTGCCCACGATTCTTTTGCTTCAATTTGGGCAACAATCGGCTTTAAAGCCTTTACATCACGGTCATTTTGCGAACCAAAAATAAGTGTAAAAAATTTGTCAAACATAATGTTTACAATAATACTTAAATCTTTTCTAAAAGTCCACACGAAGATATTTTTAGCTCAAAATTTGGGTTTTTTGTAAATTTTATTTGTTTGAAGCGAATTTTTTTCTTGCCAAAAATTTTTGTTCGTTCCGGCTGTCAGTTTTTTTAGGAAGCCGCTGTTCCGGCCTTGCGCTACCGCTCCATTCTGGCGCGAAGCGCCAGAACTTTGGGCCTCCATAGCGGGTTAGGCTTAGGTAGCAAAATGTTGGGTGTTAAGGAAAATTTTCCTTTGACAAGAAGAAATCTTTTAGTAAGCAGCGCGCTGTTCTTGTACAAAAACATTTTCTTAGAAAAGAAAAACTTCGATTTCGAAAGAAATGTTTTGTTAGTAATCACGCGCGCGGTTACTGACCGAATTTTCTGTTTAGAAGAAATTCTGCGGTTAACAAGAAAATTTTTTGTTTGGCGCCGGTTACTGATGGAAAGAAGAATTTTGTTTAGCAAAAAATTCCCAGTTAAGAAAAAGTCCACGACATTACGCGCGCGCGGTACTGACCGAATTTTCTGTTTACAGAGAATTTGTTTCTTAACTAGAAAATTTTTATCAAAATGAAGCTTGATTTCGACTCTCTCAATCGGCGCTTAGTCGATTAATTGCAAAAAAAACTGAATATCTGCGACATTACACGCGCGCGGTTACTGACCGAATTTTCTGTTTAGAAGAAATTCTGCGGTTAACA